>NZ_JBHUCX010000020.1:0-81351 GCF_042678105.1 Alicyclobacillus fodiniaquatilis | reverse complement strand
CCGATCGCGGTTATGGCGCGATCGGCGTTTTATTTATACCAGCGAAGGGAAAAAGTGATGGCCAAATAGTTGATCATATAGAATGAAAGCAGCTAATGCCCATGTGTAGACTGCGAAAATGCGCATGCGGCTGTGTTGAATCAGCCACCTTGTGCCAAGCACGGCGAAGTAACCAGCCACGGCGGCGGCGATGGCCCCGATGATCATCTGGCTCCAGGGCAATGCCAAGGTTGTCGCTTTGTCTTCGAACACATCGTCCACTTTGACGAGCGTCGCGCCAAGGATGGCGGGAATGGAAAGGACGAAAGAAAACCGAGTGGCAGCTTCGCGGTCCATGCCGCGCCACAGCCCGGCGGCGATGGTCAGGCCTGAGCGGGACAAGGCTGGCAAAATGGAGATGCCTTGCAGTGTGCCGACCCACAAACTGTCTTTGACGCTCATGGTGGCTTCGTTTTTTTTGCCCGTCTCAACGCTGTCCATCCACCACAGGATGACGCCAGTGATGACGAACTCGAAACCAATGGTGATGCCACTGTCGAATAGGCTGTCAAACCATTCCTCGCAAACGGCGCCGACAACTGCAGTTGGCAACAACGCCACCAGAATCATCCACGCTGTGCGCGATTTCGGATGCGCAATCAGCCACTTCACTTCTCTGCGCATGGCATAAACGACTGCCACCAAAGTGCCAAGGTGCAACAACAGGATAAACAGTGTATCGTCCTCAATTTGGATATGCCAGAGCTTTTCCAATAGCACGATGTGACCAGTGCTGCTGATGGGCAAGAACTCGGTCACACCTTGTACAATTCCCATGATAATGGCCTGTAAAGTGGTCATATCCACCCTCCTTTTACTCATCTTGCATACGCGTAGGACATGCTTAGTGAAATATATATGGCCATTGGCGATGAACATGTCCAAAGCTTTGCGCAAAACGGCATCTTTTTTCTGTCTTGTCCATATGTATAAAGCGTATTGGGAGGGATAGTCATGGCCAACCGCTGGCTGAGCCTACAGGTCGCGTGTGTGTATATCGGGACTGTAGTTGGCGCTGGTTTTGCGTCGGGGCAAGAGATTTACCAATTTTTTGTTCAATTTGGTCCGGTGGCCTATCTTTCGATTGTCCTCGTCACCGCCTTGTTCGCTTGGTTGGGTTATCGCCTGATGGCGCTTGGCGCCATGTTGAAAGCAACATCGTTTCGCGATCTCAATGCACATCTGTACACGGGTGCTTTGCGCAAGATCATCGACGCCATCTTGCTGTTTATGTTATTTGGGGTCACCGTTGCGATGTTGGCTGGGACCGGCGCGCTGTTTAAGGAGCAACTGCACCTTTCTTTTTCATTAGGTGTCCTCACAGCTGTGGTGGCCACGTTTGTCACGATGTTGTTTGGCATGAACGGGCTTTTGAAAGTGAACAGCGTCATTGTGCCAACTCTGATCTTGTTCGTCTTCTATACGGCCTTTCACACTTGGTGGGGCGCACATACAGGCACAGGGCATTGGCCGCTGCCCTCCCCTGTTCATCTCGGAGCGCAGGTGTGGCTGTCAGCGCTGCTGTATGGCGCCATGAACATCGCTTTATCAGCTGGTGTGCTGGTACCGCTCGGCGGTCAGATTGGTCAGTTAAAAGTATTAAAACGCGGGGCGATTTTCGGCGCGATCGGGCTGGGCGCGATGCTTGTCGCCGTTAGTTTTGCGCTTTTCTGCTATTTGCCGGACGCACTCGCGTACGCCATGCCGATGGCGTTTATCGCGTCTCATTTCGCACATTGGTTATCCTGGCTCTTCATCGCCGTATTATTTGGCGAGATTTACTCCACTTTGATTGGCAACGTATACGCGCTGGCGGCTACCGCAGCCATCAGCCGCAGACAAATGCTGATTGGCAGCCTCGTTTTGTTGATCATCGCTGGGGCATTGAGCCACTTCGGTTTTAAAATCATCGTCGCCTACGCCTACACAGGATTTGGCTGGGTCAGCCTCTTTCTCATTCTGATTTTAGTGCTGCACCGCACGCATTTGCCGCGCGCTTAAAGCGCTCGTATAATAGCCACTGGGACGAGTTTCATATATTACCCAATTGGCTGAAGCGCGGCAAAGGAGCTTTGCACCCATGTTTAGACAACCTATGCAATGGTTCATGATCGTGATCGGCAGCTTAATTTATTCCATTGGTTTAAACGGATTTCTGATTGCCAATCACCTCGCCGAGGGAAGTTTTGTCGGGATTTCTGTCCTCCTCCTCTACGAATTTCATCTTCCTGTCGGCTTGACTTTTTTGGTTTTAAATATTCCTTTATTGATTGTCGCCTGGCGGATGTTTGGCAAAGAATTCGTGTTCAAAACCGCTTTGGGCGTCGTCGGTGTGAGTGTATTTAGTGAATTGACGAAGTTCATTCAGATCCCCACGCATGATCAACTCCTGGCGGCTTTGTATGCTGGTGTCGTGACAGGGATAGGGCTAGGCCTCATTTTCCGGACGGGCGGCACCACGGGCGGCGCGGACATCATCGCGCGCATTCTTCGCCATCGTCGAGGCATGGGGATGGGCAAGACGCTGTTTTTCATTGATGTCATCGTCATTTGTCTCGTCATCATTGTCGTGGGACGAGAAGTGGCGATGTATTCGTTGGTTGCGCTGTTTGTCTCCAGCCGGGTGATTGATTTTGTCATTGAGGGAGCGCAAAGCGGGAAAGCGATCAGCATTATTTCGGAAAAACACATGGATATCGTGACCGCCATCCACGAACAGTTGGATCGCGGGACCACCTTGTTGCAGGCGACAGGCGGTTACACCGGCCAGACGCGACAAGTCATTCACTGTGTGGTTTCCCGCGAAGAGGTCGTCCGCGTCCAGCGCATCATTCATGAAGTAGACCCACAGGCGTTTGTCACCATCAGCGATGTCCACGAGATCGCTGGTGAAGGATTTACGTTTGACGATGTGGTGACGCCGCGCCGCAAAGGCGTTTTGCGCAAGTCGCGGTAAATCGTGTGCATATCTGACAATCCACTTATATCGACAGGGGGATCGCCGTTTTGACGGTTTATTCCCCTCCCTTCGTGGCCTTCATCAAGGTGCATTTCCGTGAATTTTGTGTATAATTATTCACTGATAATGATAATATATTCATTGGATTCAAATTTGCCATTCGGGGTTTCCCCATTGCTTCTATTTCCATGCTTCTGTTCATGAAATCGGCATTACATATCGTGTTCTCTCTCGATTTTTTATTCATTTTCTTTTATCAGCAAAGGAGGAATTGATGCATGGATACTTCGATCAGTCTGGCGCACTCAATTGAGGAAATCAGCGCGAATGCTTGGCCTGCACGCATTCGCCAAACGATGGGATGTTGGCAGTTGCGTGCGTTTGACGGGATTACAAAGCGTGCAAACAGTGTCCTGCCACTGTACAAAATGCCAGATTATGAATGGTGGATGGATGAAGTGGAAAGGTTTTATCAACACCAGTCTTTGCCCATCAGATTTCAAATCAGCGACGTATCACCGCAACCGTTGGACGAAATGTTGGCCGCTTGGGGTTATCAGATTGAAGGTCAATCGGCGGTGTATACCGCGACTTGCCACGAAATCCTCGCCTGTGCGCACATTGATGACGTGCTGCAAGTCATTGTCTCGTCGGCGTTGACTCAAGAATGGATGGAGGCGTTTATACATATCGAAGAAATTCCGCTGCACATGAAAGGATTTTATCAAGAAATGTTCCAGACAATTGGATTGCAACAAGGGTTTATACAGGTGCGGTCTCAAGGTGAGTGCGTCGGGATCGGCACAGTTGTTTTGGAACGTGGCTGGGCTGGTTTGTTCAATCTGGCCACAGCCCAGCACTTTCGGAGACAGAGAGTTGCGACCCGCGCGATACACGCGCTGGCGGAATGGAGTCTGCAGCATGGTGCGGAAAACGTGTATTTGCAAGTCGTGTCTGATAACGACAAGGCGCTTGCCCTCTATCGTAAACTGGGCTTTCAGCACTTGTACCGCTATCATTATCGGACAAAATATTGAGTTGTCATGATGCGTGCTGAACAAGTACGTCATACCAAACTGGCGCAAATCCGGATCACGAGTAAAAATGCCATACTTTCTCTGATTTCACACTAGACGCCAAAGAATCCCAAGGAAGATAAGTGCTTCCCTGATAAACAATTCCCTGTACGTCTTTGCCGTTGACGGTCATCACGCCGTTTCCCTTGTAAACGTGCGGTGTGCCCATTGTATTCAGCGCCGTCCATAAGACATACGTCACATTGTCAACCGCGATGGCTGAATAGGGGTGATCTAACACAAAGACATTGAATATCGGGTAGGTCGTTGACGCTGGCGTTGGCGCATACGTGTTTTTCAAATCCGTCACCGTCCCTGCATAAACATCCAAATCCACGTTCCCATTGATACCCGGTATAGATCCTGTATCCGAGTATTGCCAAAAGGTCCATGAGGTCCAACCGGCAGCGTTTGCTGGTTGACTGACATCATAATTCGCAATCCACACAGGAATACTGCTCGCTAACGTTGGCTCCAAATAGGTGTCGGCAAAGTTCGGATAGGTATAAATCATGGGTTTTTTGCCAGCCGCGCTTGCGACGAGATCGACCCAGTCCTTAATCCAGGTGGCCAATGCCGCATTGGTTAGTCCACCGTTGTCCTCCACGTCCAATACAGGGGGGAGTTCACCGAATCCGCCATTTGATTTCATGGTGTTGATAAAGTAGTTGGCTTGTATCGCCGCTGAACTTTGCCCTGGGCGCGCATAGCAATATACGCCGCGCAATAAACCTGCGGCTTTTGCGGCAGGGAAATTCGTGGGGAACTTACTGTCCGTGATATTTGACCCTTCGGTCGCTTTGATAAAAGCAAATGAAATATTCGCTTGTGCAACCTGTTCCCAATTGATGTTGCCTTGATACGCTGAAACGTCGATGCCCAGCGCATCCGTCGGTTTTCGTGTTTGCATTGCTCACACCCATCCCTTGTAGCGCATTCTTCATGCTATTTTCAAGGCCGTCTTACACCATATGTAGGTTGCTTACATTCAGTTCATCCCAACCGATGATTTTTCCAGGATTCACGTCTAGGCATCATTCACTCCAGAGCTGGCCAGGGAAGTCAGCGCATGTTCGAACCTCCTTCACAACCAAACTTGTATAGACTTGTGTTTCATTACGTGCGATTCTGTTCCAGAATGATGTGCAGTGCGTCGGATAGTGTATTCACTTTGAAATCTGCATGGACATCATTTCTGCGACGATGATCAACCAAGATGGTCATGAGCCCCACTTGCTTTGCTCCGTCCATCTCGTTGTCCCCTCCATCGCCGATAAAAAAGCAATCTTCTGCGCGCCCGTTCAATTCTTTCAAAGCTTTCAGATAAATATCAGGCATCGGCTTTGCTATCTTGTGCTTGTACGATAAGACGATAGAATCAAAATAAGAACGTATACCAACTGTATCAAGCACGATATGCTTCCACGAATTTTTGTAAATCTACGTTCATTTGGTTGGAGATTGCCGCATAGAAAGGAGAGCCAGGCTTTTCATCAATCAAAGTTGCCCACAAATCAAAAAATACGATAGGTGCATCATCACGTACATTTGAATGATCAAATTCCGATATGTGCTTTGCAGACGCTGACATCCTTGACACCCCTTGTTCACTCAAATCATGTTTGGCACTCAACCTCCCGCACTGAATAACAGGAGCCGCTCTAACCCAATTGCGCTAATCAGCATTCGTTCTTTCTTATTTCCCAACAACTTTTGGGACCAATCGACGTATCCTCCGTCGCCAATCGCATGTTCTTGTCCGTTGAGCTTCGCTTTTATCGTAAATTGAAGGCCTTTGTAATACCCGTTTTCTTCATCAGCTTCTTTGATCGCGATTTTCATCGCATGCGCTTCCCCGTATTCAATGATACTTTGCAACAACCCGGCTGAGTCCTTATAGCCAGCGCGTCGACTGACGACAACCTCAATTTCTGTCCCGAACAACATACGAAATATATCCAGATAGACATGGATATGTTCCCAAAAGGATTGCTTTTCAAAATGATACGAACCTTGGTCAACGCCCGCCGTAACCATACAGAACAAATGAAAATGCGGCCGCATCCCATGCGCATTGCCAAAGTATTGTGCCCTCACATGTCTGTGGGTTGTAGATAGTCTGATTAAATCGGAGCGAGCACGCCTGCTGTTTGTCTGTATCAAATGACAGATGTGGAGCGCCAAGAGATTGGTTGCGTCCGCCACAACTTCGGTTCCCCTGGTTGCAGAGATAACTTTACGTTGATCCACTTTCGCGATAATTGAACACGAACCTAGCGGCGCTACTGGCGATAGTTGAATGGGTGTCGCTGCATGATTTCTTGCCATATTCAATACATCCAACTCGAGTTGTTTCAGTTGAATCGGATCCACATCGGCAGGGTGTACGAACCGGTTATCCGCGTACCCTTTCAGTAAGTCACTGGCTGACTGTTTATCGGTTTTCTCTCTAAACACTTCCAAGAGAAGGGTGTTTAAATCAGCACCATTGATTCGTTCACTGAGCAACGCGACAATGTCCTCTACACCCAGCTTGCGAATGATTCGACCGAGGTGATTTGGCATATCTTCAGTCATCATGCTTCCCCCAAATTTCGACTTTTAAAAACAAGTCAGCTAAAGTGTAAATCTGTTCCGTACTGTATTAATTGCAGCTTCTTCGCAACAGCTTGGGACGCGGAATTATGCCATGAAGTGCTGTAGAGCGCAATTAAACCACGGCTTTGCATCGCGGCAGCCCATGCGATTGATACCTCCACACCATATCCTTTTCCGCGGAAATCCGCTGCAGTCTGCACACTCGCTTCAGCGCCGACAGACGACAGTCTTGCACTGCAACACAAGGAGACAGCAACACCGTCTCGAACGATCACAAAAAATGGTTGCATAGCCGCCAAATCACCCAAAAAATCAGAGAAGTGTGATTGTAACAGTGATTGATTCTCTTGTGTGATTCGTACCGCTTGCGTAGATCTGCCCCTCACATCCGGAAATACATATGCCGGACCAATCCAAATACGGTCCAACTGTCGATCACGATTCAAAATATGCACAATTTCTGCTAGGTTGATCCGGTCGTGATCGCCAGTTGCTTGCTGCAATGCTTCTATCACATCCGCCCCCAACGAATGGAGATATCTTTTTACATTTCCACCCTTCGTGTGGCCAAGGAAAAAGCGTGGCGCAATGCGGTTCGTGCCATCGTTCACAGTGGTCAGGCGACCATTTTCGTCGTGGTTAAATAATAGGCGCGCTTGGAAGTTCATCAATTCCATGTCAGAAAGCAATCAATTCCCTCATTTCGGTTTCAACCAACTGTACTGCGCGAAATATATGTGGTTGGTGTTGCGCATTTCTCTTCATTCACGCGGCGTATAGCGACTAAGCGACGTTTTGCCTATCCAAATATCGCTTCGGGGTGCGCAAGTATCCATTCACTGAGGCGCAGAAGCACGCTCTTTTCATGAAGCTGTTTTACAGGATTGTTTGAGAAGCCGACGTTGGCCGCGTGATACATCGGTATCGAGGCAATATACGGAGCCAACGCTTTTCTCTCTAATGTAGTAAGCCAAGTATGCGCAGCGAGCTCATATTCGTTGACAAGTTGTCCGACATCTTGCCATCGATAGTGATTTGGCGCTTGATGTCCACCTTGAGTGAGCACCATGAATGCCAAAGCATAAGCGATATCATAGATTCGTGGCCTGTGAGCGGCAAACCCAAAGTCGAAATACACTGTCTGACCATCCAGTGTTTGACACACATTGGATAGGCGGATATCGCCGTGGACGAGTTGCGTCGGAAGCTCTGACGTTGAAATCCACTGACTGCGCAAACGTCGCAAGAGATTGTTCAGAAGCTCGGCGGTGATGACAGCCTCCGAATCGTCTTGTACGGCGATGGAGGTCACCTGCAACCATCTACGCAATGTCGACGGACTGGCATATGTGGCAACCAAAGGGCGTGGAACGGCGACATGCAACCTTGTAAGCGTACGATGGAGTACACCCATGGCTTGAAACAGCCACAAGTACGAATCCAACGATGGGTTAAGTCGTTCGTGTGGGATAAATTGCTCCAACTCTGCCCATCGGTTCTGGCATCGCAAGAGTGGCGCATTGTTCCAATACATTGGAATCGGCACAATCAATCCCTGGTTATCACAGCCATATCGAAGCTTTTGAACAGCCAGTAAACGCGATCTCGACACAAAAGGCTGATGTACCCGCAATACCAATTCGTCAGGCTCGATTCTCACATTGAGGCTCATGACTCCGCCAAGATCAGTGGTTTTGGCGTCAGGAGCAATTTCTGCGATCAACTTTTGCGCATGTGGATTGTTCAACAGCATTCGATCAGGATCAGAAGGATCATCCCTCCACCATTTTGTGAGCCGCGCGTGGTTCACTGCAGTCACAAGAAATACATCCTTTCCAGATAGGTTTTTTGAATCGATATGCGCGCTGCTTAAAAGTTTGAGCTGTTTGTAAATCCATATCGTGATCGAATGACTCCGTTTTCATTAACTCAATCGACGAAATGCTCCGGTTTCACGTTTGGCCTGTTCAATCAGCTCATCGATGTCTTTGAGGCTTCTTAAAATGATGACATTTTTATTGGCGTGTTTTTGAATTTTCTCCATGATAATGGCACGTCTGTTCTTGGGAAAATTCCAGACCCACTTTACAAACGCCCAATCGAGTTTCTCCGGACATCCATCATGCAGATCTGGTCTGGTTTTTCCGTGGTATTGAACTCTTCTCTTGATGACTCTGTATGTGGTGATCCAACGAGGCAAGTCTATAAAGATGACGGTATCGGCGGCGGACAGTCGAATATCCAACGTCCTGTTGTACATGCCGTCAATAATCCACTCATCTCTTTGAATAAGTTCTTTTTGCATGTCATCCCATTCATCATTTGGCGTCGCAACCCATCCAGGTTTCCAGAACAGCGCATCCAAATGGTAGACAGGCAACTTTGTAATATCCCCCAGCTTTCGAGCCATCACGGATTTGCCCGATCCGCCCGAACCGATGATCATGATTTTTTTCACTGCGTTCCTCCTCCACGCTTGGAATTGACACGCATATTGAGCATATCAAAAAATGGTTCCGTCAGGGAATGTTGCCTGTCACTTTCTCGCATTATTTCACGAATGCGAAGCGTTCCATTCAGCGCGCAGGATTCCATAGATGTACGCATCGTGCCTCTTCCCATCTCTTCGCAGAAACTCCCTTTGAACACCTTCGCGTTTAAACCCCGATTTCTCGTACAGGGCGATTGCCATCGGCGTTACGAACTTTGTTTCCTTGGAGAAAACCGGTTGCAAGCATTCCAGTACCTTCTTTCTCAATTTTTGTTCGAACCAATGTACACCTGTTCATGACGGTACAAATGCATATTAGCATTCATACATTGGTCTGAACGGTTCTTGCGATCAAACGTCGCAAATCTCGCACTCGGTTTGGCGTTTCTGTGGTGGAATTGTTCAGTAAGTCGCACAAGGCAATCAGATCTTCAAGTTTGGATAGGTGTTTCCAGTTGTCCGCCAAAACGATGCCTTGTGCTTGATAGGCTTGTATAAAATGTCTTTCAAATGGCGAGTCATCCTCTTCATACCGCAGCATGTTGGCGATGTCGGCGTGACGGCTCCAGGCAAAGGCGAATTCCCAATCCAAAACTGCGGATACTGAATAGTTCGTTGAATCGGGTTGCATCAAGAGGTTTAGGCCGTTGAAATCCGAATGGACAAGGACTGGCTTTTCGCTGTTTTCTGACAGAGCGGAATGAGATGCTTTGCAGAAAAGCCACAGTTTTTGCGTAATCTCTTCCCCCAGCCACTTGCCGCATTGGTTATGGAACAGACTTTCTTCCATGAATGAAAGAAAAAAATCGCCGTCCATCCTGATGGGGTAGGTAATTTTCAGCTTCCCGTCGAAGAAGCCCGATTCCGGGAATGAGAAGGCGTGAATATCGGCAAGCACCTTGCCAACTGCGGCCGCGGGTGCAGCGATGTCCTCGAACGATCCGCTCTTCAAGACATCGCGTAAAAGAATGCCTTCTTTCCATTCCAATATCGCCCAAGGTTGTTCAAGCACGCTGCAACTTGTATCGGCGTATATGAAATCAGCAACCGGTACGGTTTTATGTACAAGTTCAGCGAGGGCAAATTCTTTATCCGCAATTTCCTTGCTTCCACGATACAGGCGAAAAACGAAAGGCCTGGAGCCCTCGGAGAGATGGATTTTGTAATTGGTATTGCTGAATCCCGTGCCGATGCGTTCGGCAGATACGATTCGTTTATCAGGAAACACTGGCTTGATGATGTCGCTCATCTGGCGAAGATCGAGCGTAATGGGGATTCCCGTTCGTTCCCAGCCTTCCTTCATCTTGTCGACTCCCTAGTTTATAAGACTTTTTGCATGATCCACGAACCGCCGTCGTCTTCGCTGACTTTCTTGAAACCACTGGTTTCATATAAAAGTATCGCAGGGAAATTATCTGCTGACACGCTTAATGATAATGCCTGATAGCCAAAAGAACGAGCATGTGAGGACATTTTGGACAGCAATTTACGTCCGATTCCCTTTCCTCTGTATGGAAGGCATATTGCCATTCCGAGTTCGGGGGTTTCTTCATCTACAAAACCGTATCCTGCATCATCTTTTTTAAACTTGCGAATCCATATCGCACCTATCGGTGTGCCATCGGTCCGAACCGCCATTAACGCGTAGTCGCCTTTTTCTTCGCCCCAGTTCTTTAGATATTTCTCGATACTGGGATGCTTTAAGACGTCTTTGCTTAATGGCTGGTCGCCATCCGCAACATAAATGGACTGATACAGCATCTCCCAAAGAAAGGGGGTATCTTGTTTTTTGCATGGTTTTACTAAAAAGTCCATATAACGAACCTCCCGTTGGGATCGACGTAGTTGTTTGTCAGCATATCAGCAATGAGGCGGTACCACATAGATGCTTTCTTGGTACCGCCTCATCTCAACTGAATTCACTTTTGTCTCTTTTTCGAGTTTGTGAAGTTTTCACGATATGCGAGCGGATTGAGATTGACCATGTCTCCGTAAGATTTTGTGAGTTCTTGCACGGCACCCGATGACAGGCCATTGGCTAATAGCTCTCGTTGGAAGCGCCTTTGTGCCAGTCGTTTCGCAACGTATATTTTTGGCAGTAACACACTGAGATTTATCATCAGGACCACGCCCTTTAGGACGATACGGATGATGGGCATCGCTTAATCCTCTTCTTTTTCGTTCGATGGCTTAATGTGTTTGATCACATCTTTCAGCGAGATCATATAATTTGACGCCATTTTCAATGCAACTTCCTCTGGAATCCCAGCGGAGGTGAGTTCTTTATAGAGGGAACCAACGGCTTTGCCCAGATCGCTCCCAGCCTGTTCAGAGTAAAGCGTTTTCAGGATTCCCGAGATGAGCTCTGGAACTTTTCGCGATGTGATATCCAACAGATCATATACTTCTTTTGCATCTTCGCTGTAATTTTCCATTTGATATCGCTCCTCTTAAAAACTTTTTATAGCGCATTCGCAATCAGGTGCATCGTTGTCAGAATCGGTTTTCTTAGGCGTTCTGCCATGTTTCGTATCGGGGCGACGTATGAATCCTCGACAATGTGAAGAATGTTGCGAGAGACAGAGGCGGAAACCTCTTTATGTGGCAGGATATTCGTGTGCAAGATTGGCCACAAGCCATGTGGTACGTGTTCGTTCATTCCCTCAATTTGTTGGTTTATCCTTTTGAGCAGGCCGTCAGTAAATTCTCCGCTGGGCGCCGCCGCAAAAGACGCCTGAATCGCAGTGCGAAGTGTGCTCAACAAAAAAAGTTCTTCCATGCATTGTGGGCAATGGCGCACGTGGTCGAGAACACGGATGGTGTCATGACCCTCTAAGCTACTGTTCACGAGCCAAGGAAGCAGCATGTTCGCTTCGTCACATTTGGGGTCCATCTCGGTTCCCTCCTTCCTGCAACCATTTGCGAAGACGCAATTTCATGTAGTGCACACGGCTTTTCACCGTACCTTCCTGAATCGCTAAAATTTGGGCAATTTCCTTGTACGACATCTCTTCGACAAAGACGAGATGGGCGAGTTCTTGGAGATGAACGGGCAGTGATGCCAGTGCTTGATTCCAATCTGCCCTTGCTTCTACTTGTCCGGTAAAGTCACTACAACTCAACTTCTCATCGTCTTCATCCCATGTTTCATTTTGCTCTGTTCGCTGTTTGCTGCGCAGTTTATCAAACAATTTATTTCTGGCGATGCCGAAGATCCACGTAGAGACGCTAGACGCGCCAGAAAATTGTCCTGCATTTTGCCACACAGTTAAAAATGTTTCTTGCAGAATGTCATGAATATCATGTTCTGCACTGCACCGCAAACGGAGATAACCGTAAATGTTCCCTACGATTTCACGGTAAAGTGCCTCAAAGGCAATTCTGTTTCCATTGGCTGTTTGAGCAAGTAAAAAAATCAGGCGTTGATTGGTGCTGTTTACGCCGTTCTCTGAATAAAACCCATTCACCTCACCCCCAACATGTGCGCAGTTCGAACTCGCCTTTAGTTGCTTCACGAAGGTATTACAGGGTCATGAAAGCGGACTCATGAGTAAGTCGTCAAAAGTGAAGGAATGGTTCAACGAATTTTTCGATTTTTTTAATGGATTAAATTCTGATGATTGCTGACCATTCGCGCCGAAGTCCAATAAATTACATAACGCATATCTCTAAAGGAATTCCACTGGGATCGCGAAAATAAAAAGCGTAATATTGCGCTGTGTACTCTGGGTAATGTCTTGGTGTGCTCGTTAGCCATCCAGTTCGCGGATAAACGTTATCCTGTCATAACTTGGTCCCCAAAAGTCGGGATCATGAGCCACTGTTTTGAAACCAAGTTTCTGATAGAAATGTATCGTACGGGCATTTGCGGGATGTTCAAGTGTGTACAAGATGACCTTATCATGTCCAAGCGATTTGATGTGTTTAAAGATGAAATGTATGATGGATGTGCCGATGCCTTGACCCTGCAGACCTTGTTTGACCACAACACCAACGATTTCACACAATCGCAGAGATTCACTGTAGATATATCCAGCATGTCCCACGACACCGTTCAGTTCAGCAACGAAAAAACCATGTGATTCAGGTGCAGGCGCATTCAAAAATCTGTTCCATCGTTCGGGGTAGCTGTCAATGATTCGCTGTGGAAATTGCCATGGATGCGGCACCATTATCTCTTGAACTGCAGACTGATCTTCAGTGCGCAAATCGCGAATTTGCACAGTACATCCCTCCAAAATAAAGCCCTAACGATGCTGTCAACACTATTTTACAGGAATTGCTCCTACGCCAATGAAAAAATTTGACCTTAACTGTGGCACTGTTTGAGTAGCGTCAGCTACTTATCTGCTGTAAACAGTCATCTCCGCATTTACATATGCATCCTTAGAGATGGATGAATGATATTCCTTTATGTGGTATGATCACGCCAGAGTATCTGTAATCTGTATTCAAACGTATCTTCGGCATCGAGGAAAATAAGGATATCCACATGATTGAACTGCAAAAATTGCGAGAGGTCTCTGTGGGGCAACAGCGCAAACTGGTGCGTTGGATGCTGTTTTTACTAGGACCTACACCGGAAAAAATGGGGGAACTTGTGATGGGAGAACCGGCCCTGCAAAAAGCGTTGACGACGCTGGAGTTCTTGAGCCAAGACCGTGAGGCGCGTGAATTGTATGAGTCCCGTCAGAAAGCGATGAACGATTGGATATCCAACATCGAGGGCGCCAGAGAAGAAGGTAGGGAAGAAGGCAAAGCTGAGGTGGCGCGCCGGATGTTGTCGAAAGGGATGTCCATCGAAGATGTGGCGGAACTGACTGGACTCGGTGTAATGGAGATTGAGCGACTGCAGTGAGATGGCTTTAAAGCCCTACGTCTGCAGCCGCATTCTGTCTAAATAGATTTCCGTCGCGTATGTATCCCCGCAATACAGCGACACTTTTATGTCCCGTTTGGCGTTGAATGTTGCGTTCGTCTACCCCTGCTTGGGCAGCGGCTGTGGCAAAGCCCGCACGTAAACTGTGCCCGCTGAAATGGGTTGGGTCCAATCCAGCGTTTCGAATGGCGCGTTTGATGATTTTTGCCACGGCATCGCCCGTCAACCGTGATTTCTCGACTCTATCTCCTTTATTGACGCGGCGGAAAATGGCGCCTTGCTCAATTCTAGACACAGCGAGCCAATCCTGCATCGCGCGCACAGGACAAGTCTCCAGACGCGAACCATATGGAATGGCGATTTTACGCCCTTCTCCTTCTTGGTCAGTCTTGCTGTGGCGAAGTAAAATCACAATACCCTCTCGCTGAAACGTGAGGTCTTCGACATCCAAAGACACCAATTCAGAGCGACGGAAGGCACCTGCAAAACCAATTAAAATCAGTGTACGGTCACGGAACCCTTGAATGGTGTCAGGTATATGTTCCATCATGGCACGCAGTTCTGGTATCGTAATTGGCAAGGCGCCTTTCACGGCAATGCCATGCTTCCGACGAATGCCGCGCCACAACATGCGGACGTGCATATCGTCGATCGGCGATGCAATTTTAGCAGCTTGATGCGCCACGGAGATGGCGCTGATTCGTCGTTGGATCGTACTGATTTTATACCCAGCTTCTACACTTTCTGTGAGATACAACATCAGTGTCTCTGGCGCACAGGGCAGCGCTGTAAAATCATGTTGGTTGCACCAGGCTGTAAAGTGACGCCAATCCGTTGCATACGCGCGCCTCGTATTATCCGTGTGTGATGAAATCAGATACTTTTTTACACTGTCAGACAAGCGATTCAATTCACTTTGCGGCATCTGAAACTTGCGAGTATCAATCGACAAATGGCCACCTCCCTACTACGCTGATATAAGTCTATATAATAGAAGAAACTCGAATTAAATCTTCCTCCGTTAAAAACAGCGCTTTCGATTGTTTGCTTTGCACCAGGGCAAATGCGTCCGCAAACGACGTATCATCAGACCTCGCCCAAATATCCAGCGCTTGAAGAACAACGGTCTCCCTATCGCAGATGACGCCATCTAGTAAAAGCAACCGTGTAAAGACGGAAGTGATCTCTTTGCGGGCAAATCCCGCTTCCATCAATGACATGCAAGTGTCGGCAATTGTCACAGGGTCAATCCATAAGGTGCAGTCTTTTTGCTCTGCTTTCTGGAAAGCTGTCGCGGCGTGTGGCGCCAATGCTGCATCATCATTGAGCAGAAATCGAAGCAGCACAGCACTGGTGACGTATATTTGTTTCATTGTCGCTTCTCCTCGCATTAAGTGGATTATTCTTGGATTGGAAGGTGAATTGAATTTTACCCGACTGATTGGTATATAGATGTATACTAAAATTTAGTCGGAAGTTGTTTCATCTGTACGCCTGAGTGCGCCTAGTAGATCATTTGCACTTGCTTGCTTCATACTTTCAACCACGATGTCTCCATGCGCATTTTTGCGGAAAATCAATCTATCTCCTATATCGATATTCAATGAATGACGAAGCTCACTTGGTAAGGTAATTTGATATTTTGCAGTGACTCGAACATGTGACAGCATATAGATACCCTCGATTCATATGTATATATTTCCTCTATTATAGTTGATTCATTTCACTTTTGCTTAAAATATTCATTTTCTGTTCTACAAGATAAGCTTCGATATGCTTCACTTATCGAAGGTGAATTATGTTCACTAAATTTATGCTTTGTTTTATGTGAAATTAATAATAATTTCTATAAATGGTTTATTGTTTTTTAATTTACAAACAAAATTAAAATAGGCAGCCGATGGGCTGCCTGCTGAGGAACAGATTTAAATTTCGTCATTGAAGCATGCGCGGTACGTTTTAAGTCGTTACTCACTCATTTCATGATGCTGAACTTCTGAAATGCTTGCATGCTGGTCTGGATGGACTCTATTTCTTCGAGCTGTGTATGGTCCTGTTCCAAGAGGATGTATTCGAGATGCGGCGCAGTTTCTGCGGCATCAAGGATGTCCTGAATCGGAAGGATTCCCGTTCCGATTTCAGTAAAGCACAGCGGATCTTTTGTCTCGGTAAATACAGCATCCGTGATCTCTTGATTCAGGTCCACTACACCGTCAAACATCACGATAGGCTGCGGCGCATTGCGGGGAAAATCTTTTTGATGAAGGAGCACCAGTCGGTCCTTGTATTTTTCCATCATCTGTAGTGGATCTTGCCCACCGCGTGTCATCCAGTAAGTATCCATCTCAATGAACACCAACGATGGATCCGTGTTTGACATGATGATTTCATAAATGGTTTGATCGCCGATTTTTTGAAACTCCTGATAATGGTTGTGGTAGTAATAGCGCATTCCGTACGCTTTACACATCTCACCCACTTTGTTAAACAGTTCGCAACGACGCAGCACATACTCTAAATCATAATAGGGATAAAACTCGATGTCACAGCCGATCTGTTTGTTGCCAAGCGTCTGGTGGTACTCTAAAATCGCTGGCAGTCGGTCAAGATTGAGTGGATTGATGTGGCAGCCGACAATCGATAGTCCGAGCGCTTCCATACTTTCCTTCATCTGGACAGCTGGAACACCGAAACCAACACCATCATCTGTAGCTGCATTGTGATTTGCCGCCTCTATATATTTAAATCCCGCTTCGGCTACTTTCGCCAACGTGCCATACGGATCCGCTTTTAATACCTCCCGCACCGAATAAAGCTGAAGACCGATTTTAAATGTCATTGAAACCATCCTTCCCTATGTCAGTTGAGATGTTGGACACATTGCGATCCGATGTTAGCGCTTCCATGACTGTGAGTTTAAAACTTGAATCCTTCATTTTCAGGATAATTGAGCGGTGGAAAATTCACAATGAAAACTTGGCGATGAATTGAGAGCCGACGTCGTGTCCATCTGCGGTTTACGCGTGCGGTTTGAGCGTGAGCGCAGTATGCCATCACATGTATACTGAGGATACATTGGTCGACGTGTGCCTCTACTGCTTTCCGGCCACGTTTATGTACACGCCGTAAACTGTATCCGTCTTTTAGCATCCCAATGCCCCGCTCAATCCTTGTCCGAGCATCATACAACGTATCGAATGTACGGCTGTGTTGTGGGAACTCATGTTCTATCTGAGGCGTCTCCGAAAAATCAACCCGAACACTCGACCTTGTGCGGCATCACTGCAGCAGACAATATGCTTGTGGTGAGGGCAGACTAGCCCATCCTTGACTATTCTTTGGTCGCTTGGTGTCTGGTAAATCCCGTCCGCCAGCACATACAATTAGAAACTTAAATAGACAAGTAAGACGGTTTGTCCACCAAAAGAGTGTGCACTGATAATTGATGTTCGACAACTGTGGAATACAGTGATTCTATGCAGGTAAAATCAGGTGCAGATTTGGACGATCTATTTTCAAGAGACGACTGTTAGCTGATTCGGAGCAATATTAATTCGGTTTCGCTTGATTTAAAACGAATGTTCGTTTATTTTAGATGTATGAGACACAAAGATGAGAATAAACGTGACGCTATTTTTCGAGCGACCATTGAGTTGTTGAACCAAATTGGATTTTCGGATATTTCGATGTCCAAAATCGCGAAACACGCTAAGGTGTCGTCGGCAACCATTTATGTTTATTTTGATAACAAGGATGACATGTTCCGTAAGGTGTATCTCGATGTCAAAGAGAAAATGAGCAGGCAAATGACACGCCACGTTGATATATCCATGCCTATTCGTGACGCTCACCGTCAGATTATGACGGATTTACTAGACTTCATCCGAAATAACCAAGACGAGTTTTTATTTATGGAGCAGTTTTCAGCCTCGCCTATGCCGGATAGGCTCCTTTTGCAAGAATCGTCCGAGATTGCAATTCGCACACTTCATGATTTCATCAATCGGGGTAAGTATGAAAACGTGTTAAAACCCTACGATAATAAACTACTTTTGTCTTATTGTTACTTCCCAATTGCCCGATTGGCAACGGCTGAAGTTCGACACAGAATTCACATTACTGAAGACGACTTGAACGCCGTCATCCAAATGAGTTGGGATGCGATTCGTATGTAATATTCTCGTCCATCATTAAACGAACGTTCGGTTATTATGCGGAAAAGGGGATGATGAAAATGTGAGATGTTTATCAATCATGTCCAGCGAAATTATCCACGAATTGTAGGAGGCGATATAACATGGCTAAACGCGAATTGATTAAGACATCGTTTGACGCAACGTCAACCGCTATAGAAGTCATCTCTGGAATTGACCTGAAAGGTCGAAATGCCATTGTGACGGGTGCATCCTCTGGCATTGGTATTGAGACGGCCCGCGCCCTGGCGCATGCTGGTTCAAACGTAACAATTACGGTTCGTAATGTCGAAGCGGGTCAGCGGGTTGCCAAAGACATTATTGAGACAACCAGAAATCGAAATGTGTATGTGAAAAAGTTGGATCTAGCGGACCGGCTATCGATAAAGTCGTTCGTTTTATCTTGGACCGACCCGTTACACATTCTTATCAATAACGCAGGTGTCATGGCCACACCAGAATCCCGCACGCCTGAGGGATGGGAGTTACAATTCGCAACCAATCATTTCGGGCACTTTGCATTAGCACACGGACTTCATGGTGCACTTATTTCTGCTCGCGGGGCCCGCGTCGTATCGGTGAGTTCGGCAGGCCATCTCCGATCACCAGTTGTATTCGAAGACATCCACTTCCACGATCGCCCCTACGATCCTCTTCTCGCATACGGGCAATCTAAGACAGCTAACATTCTGTTTGCCGTTGAAGCTACAGAGCGATGGGCGGAGGACGGAATCATGGTAAATGCTGTTATGCCTGGGGCGATAAGAACTTCTGGTGTCAAAAATCTCGAACTGAGTGCTGAACGGATTACAAAGCTTCAATCTTCGAGGGCTCCTGGAAACGAGATTGTCTGGAAATCTCCGCAACAAGGAGCAGCAACCTCAGTTTTAGTCGCCACGCACCCCTCCCTTGATGGCATAAGCGGACGCTATTTCGAGGACTGTAACGAAGCGGACACTGCTGTTCCCGGCATTGTGGGTGGAGTGGCATCTTACGCGTTGGATCCAGTTGCGGCAAGACGGTTGTGGAATCTGTCAATAAGCGAGCTCAACTTATAAATGCGTCGATATAGTAGAGAAGACATGAGGCTTGGTGTGGGCCTCAATCACCATGTGTCTGTCCACCGCCTATTTTATGTTAAGTGCTCACACTGAAGAGCATCTAGAACAAGAAATTGAAACAATTTTCTTGGGTAAATCACCAACGAGATGGCCTTGCGTTCTGTCGTTAACTGGTGCAATAGTGCAAGATCGATCGTCGCATAAATGCGAATTAATATGCGAGCGCGGTGTATATATACCGCGTTTCTTCATGTTTCAAGCAACTCTTAGAGTAGGGGAAAATTGAATTTCCATTCCAATAAATGTATTATCGTATATTTTCGTTAAAATGTCGGCGCTACCCCTGGGTTGATATGCCGCAATGCGGATTTGGCGTGTTTGATCGCGATGTGGATTGAACGGCAGAAAAAGTGACAGCCACGCGGCCTTTGCGAGATGCGGCGGTCACGTGGCTGTGGAATACTGGAATACGTGTGTTCCAGCCATTTGTGAAATGATAAGCGGTTGCGGGATGCTCGTATTAAGATGCCGTTGCGACATAGCTCAGCAGTTCTTGTTCCAACGCCTGCGAACGCACTCTGTATGGCATGTATTTATTCTTTTTATATCTGATGATTTCAACCATGCCGTCTCCATAAAGATACATTTTAAAAGAAAATAAGCTTTTGGCTTGCTTAATTTCGACCATGATTGGATTTCGGCTTTGCTCATGAATAATGCCACCGTCATACAGGAAATTTGCTTCATTAAACTCGGCGACAAACTGTTCCTTACGGTCCTGCGACAATTGGACACCGTTTACCATAATGGATGAGACGTTCTCATTTTTTAACTTAGGATGTTTCGCAAACGTGTTAAAAAATTTGTCCGCCCAAGAAGTTGGTGGTGTCATGAAAAATGCACCGACAATATGGAGTGCCAACAAAATCATGATGATCCAGAAAACCATTCCGCAGTCCCCCTAACCAGTACGAGGTGTTGAATTAGTCCTATTCCACCATCAACAGTGAACTGGTTTCTCCAAAATTCTCCTGTATCGCTGTTGACAAAGTGAGTATACCCCCGTGTCAGACTGGATAAAAGGTTTTCAAGAGAGAATTCATGGATTTGTGAAATCATGTTAACCATTTGTACATAAATCGCAGACGAAGGCTTCATCACTCGCGACAATCGCGCTGGATGCAATGATTGGAATGCAAAACGCCGAACTTCTGGCAAGAGAAATTCGGCGTTTTGCGATTGTGCTCTACACAGGCAGCTTGCGCCAGCCACCGTACCTTGTGATATCTTCAGCTTCCTCTGCTGCGATGGCTTCGCAGAGAAAGCCAGATACTTCTTCTTCATCTTGCAGTTCGATTTTGCCGATACAAAGCGGCGAAGGAATGGATGCGACAAAAGCGCCGAGCATCGCGGTTGGCATGGACCAGATTTCCAACTCAATCGCCGCGCCTCCGGATTGACGGCGCACCAATCCAGGTTTAGCGGGTGTTGTAGGCAGTTTGAGCATTTGGTACTTTGGCGCCGTGATCGCTTCACGGATGAACTGTGCGCCGAATTCCTGCATCTGTTTCTCCAGCGGATAGCCACGCATATGCAGACCGCATACGGCGATGGCAGTGGTATCCGTTTGATTGGACGCTGTCGGATTTGTCAAATCGTCAGTTGTTGGCGCAATACTTATACCACATAAGAATCGCTGCGCGACGCCACGAATCAGATGCTCATTTTCCGCCAGTCCGAACAGTGTGATGCCAAATGGAATATTTGTGGCAGCATCTGTCGTCGGCAGCGCCAATGCGCACAAGTCGAGAAGGTTGCAGTGATTGGTGTATCGGCCCATTTCGCGATTGGTGCCAATGGGGTCTTGGCGCACCTCTTCGCGCGTCCAGGTGCCACCTGCGGTCGGCATTGCAAGAACGGCGTCCTCTAGTTGCGTCCGCGCCGCCAATTTCAACGCTTGCAACTGATGCATTGCATTGAATAAGGAAGCTGCGTCATAGTTTGATCCCGCTCCCATGCGCAACACTCGCTCGGTCACTGGGAATGCAGCGTCTGGATGCGTTTCAATGAACTCACCGAGCGCGGCCCAACGTTCCGCCACCCAAGGACCTTCGTAGAGCATGGCCGCAGCCGCAACGTACAAATCCATCTCCACATATTCAATTGAAATGCCCATCTGTGTGAGCTGGCCGATTGCTGCCTGCCATTCATGCTTGTATGATTCGGTATATTGTCCAAAGAACACCGTGGGTTCTTTCGGTAGCAAAATCCGAGTTGGCAGCTTGGGTGACGGAATCGGCAAATGCTTTGACCAAGGATCCTCAGCACAGACGCCCCGTACGACTTCATCCACCAGCAGCGCATCCTCCAAGTGATGTGCAAAAACTGTTACACAGTCCAAACTTTCGCAGGCCGGTACAACCCCTTTGGTTGGCCAAGCGCCAAGGCTTGGCTTGTATCCGACAAGGCGGTTCAGCATGGCAGGCACGCGGCCAGACCCGGCGGTGTCCGTTCCCAAAGCAAAGATGGCGTGGCCGCGCGCGACCGCCACAGCGGAACCGGAACTGGATCCACCGCTGATGAGTTCTGGTTTCAAGGCATTGTGCGTTTCGCCATACGGACTACGGGTTCCGACCAGACCCGTCGCAAATTGATCCATGTTTGTCTTGCCCAGCGGGATCGCCCCAGCAGCAACCAATCTTTCCACCACTGCGGCATGTTTGCTGGGTGTGTACGCATACGCTGGACACCCTGCTGTGGTGCAAATACCTGCCACGTCAATGTTGTCCTTGACCGCGAACGGAATCCCCCACAACGGCGCTTTGTCGGGATCTAACTGGGCTAACCCATCCAGGTACGGTTGTAGCGATGCCAATGAAGGTGGCGTGATCCACACGTTCATGTCTGCATCTGCTTGCACACGCTCAATGATTTCTTCGATCACTTCACGTGGTGTCGTTTCCTGATGCTTGTATCGATTGCGCAATGTTGCAATGGAGTCTGCTGGTGATTGGGTGAACGTGTTCATTTTGTCGCCGCCCCCTGTCTGTTCATCATTTTCTTATTTTCCGTTGTCGGTCAATGCGTCCATGATGGATTTGGAGTCTGCCACCGCGCCAAAAACGCCGCCTTGCATTTTCACCATGTTGATGGCTGCCAGATGGTTTCCGTAGTCGGTGGCGCCTGTGCAGTCCGTGACGAGCAGACATTCATAGCCGCGGTCGTTCGCCTCACGCATGGTGGTGTGTACGCAGACATCGGTCGTGATCCCGGTCAAGATGATGTTTTTGATCCCTTTGCGCGTAAGCAGCAAATCGAGATCCGTGGCATAGAAGCTGCCCTTCCCAGGTTTGTCGATGATGGGTTCGCCAGGAAGCGGCGCCAGTTCGGGAATGATGTCCCACCCAGGCTCGCCGCGCACCAAAATTCGGCCACATGGACCTTCATCGCCAATGCCAGCGCTCATCTGCCTACTGCGCCAACGTTTATTTGCGGGCAAGTCGCTCAAATCCGGCCGATGCCCCTCCCGAGTGTGAATCACGGTAAATCCGGGGATGCTGCGGACCGCATCCAGCAGAGTGCGAATGGGTTCGATGGCAGCGGATGTGAGGCTGATGTCGTAGCCCATCTGCGCTACGTACCCACCGTCGCCGCAAAAATCAATTTGCATGTCGATGATCATAAGCGCGGTGTTTTCTGCTGTCATGGTTTGGTCAAACGGCCATTGATATGGCTCAGCGGCAATTCCATTTTTCATTCCATCATCTCCTTACATGACTGCATTGTGGCAGGCGTAACCACGGTGGGTCAGCGCCTCATGCACTGCACGCGCGATGGTTGGCGCGCCTGGTGTATCGCTGTGGATGCAGATGCTGTCAGCCTGAATGGTCAACGCTTCATGTTTTGTCAATGGCAAACGGCCTGATTCGACGACATGCAGCACACGTTTAGCGCAATCGTCTGGCTGACCGACTTCTTCCGGCGTCCAGCCGAACATTTTGACCCCGCTTGTGGTGTAGGGTCTATCGGCGAAGAACTCTCGCACCACTTTTGCTCCTGTATGTTGCGCTGCAACTGCCAACGCCGAATTTGGCAAAGTGTACACGGCGAGCGACGCGTCAAATGCCAATACAGCTTTGACGACCGCGCGAGCAATGGTTTCCTCGCGAGCGGCCATCATGTAAAACGCGCCATGCAGCTTAATGTGGGCCATGGGCGTTTGCATCACTTGCAAAAATCCAGCGAGCGCGCCGAGTTGATACAGCGTGTAATCGTAGGCATCATCAGGATGGATTTGGAGTTCTCGCCTTCCGAACCCCAGTCTGTCCGGAAACCCGACATGCGCGCCGATGGCAACGTTGTGTTCAATGGCCAACGCGATCGTTTTGCGGATGGTAGCGGGATCTCCGGCATGGAACCCGCAGGCAATGTTGGCAGAAGTGATATAGGGCATCATCGCTTCATCTGCGCCGTACGAATAGACGCCGAAACTTTCCCCCATATCACAATTGATTTGAATCGCTTCCAAGCGCTAAGCCTCCTCGTCAACCTTGAAAAAATGTGCCTTATGATGCACTGTGCAGAACGCTTCACACAGATTCCATATGTAAAGCGGGCGCTTGTCTTGGTCGTACGCTTTGTTCATATTGGTAGGCCACTTGCAGCAGTGAAAGTTCCGCGTAAGGCATGCCCAGCAGTTCCATCCCCACCGGGATGTCAGCCTCCGTGAATCCAGCGGGGACGGAGATTGCTGGCAAACGCGCCTGCGACGCGATGACTGTATTGGTCGGAAATGTGAGCGTACCCCATTTTCCTGCCATCAAGTCGGATCGCAATGGCGGCAAGATTTGCACATCCGGGAATACGAGCATTTGCACATCGTGTTGGCCCATGGTGTGCAGTATCGTCCGACGCAGTGTGTCTTGAGCGACGCGACGACGAAAGTAATCGTTGGCGGACTCGGGTACATCCGGCCCGTTGGCGATATCGTGAAACAGATCGTTCATTGGATGAAATAACTGCTGGTGATAGACATCCATAAATGAGTCGCATGCCTCCCCATTGCGATTGCGCAGAAAACGGTCGAGATCGGCCTTCGACTGATGCGTATAGAGTGATGTCTCCGCCAGCAATGCCGCTAAGTCGGGAATTTCAACCGCATCTACCACGGTCAGACCAATGTCTTTCAACTTGTGGATGGCTGTATGGACAACTGCGTTCACGTCAGCACACTCGGCTGCAGAACCAAATCCCGAGGACAACACACCGATTCTGATTCGATCCGGCGCGAACGCTTCTAGCTTGTGTTCATATAATCCGGCATCTTTGGTCAACAACGCTGCGGTGGTATATGCATCCGCGGGATCATAACCGACCATTACGTCCAACAGTTTCGCGACATCTCTCACCGTTCTGGCCACAGGTCCAGGGGTGTCCTGAAAATGAACCAATGGCGAGAGACCCGTGCGACTGATGAGCCCCGTCGTCACACGCAAGCCAAAGAGGTTGTTAAACGAAGCTGGGAGGCGGATGGAACCGCCAGTGTCTTCACCGATGCCGACCAAACCCAAGTTGGCGGCAAGGCCAGCGCATGTTCCTGCGCTGGAACCTCCTGCTTCTCGGGCGGGATCGTACGGATTCTTGGTGTGGTCTGTCATAGAAGAAAATGAGAACCACCCTGCGGCAAAATCACACATGCTTGTTTTGGCCAGGATGATGGCGCCTGCAGCTTTCAATTTTGCGATGATGGTCGCATCCTTTGCCGGGATGTAATGTTCAAACGCCTTGGTGCCGAACGTGGTTCTGATGTTCGCCGTTTCGGCTTGATCCTTCACCAACACTGGGATACCGTGTAAGGGGCCTTTGAATGTGCCGGTGGCGCGATAGTGTTCATCTAAGGTTGCTGCCTCAGCGAGCGCCGCATGATTCACAGTGACAATGGCCTGTAGCATCGGACCAGCTTTGTCGTAAGTTTGAATCCGCCCAAGATACCAGGTGACCAATTCCACTGCGGTCAATTTCTGTTCAGCATAAGCTTGATGAACTTGCGCAATGTTCGCTTCTATTGGAGAAAAATCATTCATTTGCCAACCCCTCCTCCCTGTTTTCCAGAAACAAGACCTGCGTTTAATCATACAAAATGTGGTATAATTGTCTTGGCTGAGTGTCTAGTGTATTCAGGCAGGTATGGCGGCAACCATACCTGCCCTATTCAATTGACGACATCAGATGTGGGTTTGATGTCGGGTAGCCCGGTCTGGCGGTTCGCCTGCCATTCTGGCAAGCTGATGAGCAGATAGGCGAGTCCAGAGGCGACGATGCCAATTAAGGCATTCGACAAGTTCGGCAGCGCAAAGTTTGCGACTAAGGCCAGCGCGGAACCGATGGCCCAGGCGACAAACGGTTTTGCGCGGAAATTGCGCACGGCGTGAACGCTTCTGCTTCTCACCATGAATTGGTCGACAATGAGAATGGTACCGATGGGCGGTACAAGGATACCTAGCACATTCAGCCAGTCCTCAAAGAAATTCCAAATGCCAAGCACGGCGGCGATCACGCCGATGATGCCGAGTATCGTAGCCAATATCCGCATTTTCCCGCCGACGATATGCGACCAACCGACGGCCCCGTTGTACAGACAGTGTGTACAAACCGTGCCTAAGTTGAGGAAAAGGAAGAGCACCGCCAGAACGGCGAACCATCCTCCTTTGGCTGCCAGGTAGCCGAATACATCTCCTGTGCCATTTGTGGTGGTTGCCGCCAAAATGGCGCCAACCAGCATCGCGACCAAATTTGCAATCGGAAACGCGAAAAACGTAGCGATGGTTGAATGCCCGCGATTTTTCGCCCATCTTGTAAAATCGGCGGTCATCGTGCCAGAATCTGCGAAGAGCGCAAACACCGATGTGATGGCGACACCAAGCGCCATCGAATGGGTTTTAGGCGAGTGGATGACAGTCGTGTGCGCACCATGTGTCAGGGCGTCAATCACTGCGAAGATGCCAAGGATGAGAAAGAGCGGCGCCGAGACCATGCCGATGACGGCCAGTGCGCGAATACCCAGCAGTGTAATTAATAAATAGAGAACGCCGGCGATCAAGGTCATCAGCGTCAAATTGACGTGAAAGGCGCCAATCATGCTCGACCCAGTCAGTCCTGTCTGGACCGCAAACCATCCAATCACGATGGTCGATAGCAGCCCCGAAGCGACGACATAGCCTTTGCGCCCAAATGTCAGCGCAGATAACATGGAAAAGTTCATACCTGATTTTGCGCCGAGCGCACTTAGCAGGCCAACATAGGCAAACAACATGAGATTCCCGATGATCATCGCCCACAGCGCGGAGGCAAATCCCATGTCCTGCACAAGTGTTCCGCCTGTGATGGCCCCTGTGATAATCATCGGGAAACCAACCCAGATCCAAGTGATGGACATGAGCGACTTGCGCTCAGTGAGCGGCACTGGCGCACGTTCGTACTCAAGCGTCACATTCTTCTGTGTCATCACCATTCCTCCTGAATGTTCAAAATGTATAAACCGTTCCATCCCGCTCCCTACATCTTCATCACCTCCCACTCCGTGCATTGCTAGCCTAAATGCATGAGGATGGTTTCCATCGTCTCTTTCAAGTGAATAGAAGTGAGCTCCAATAGCTCTTTCAAATTCCTTTTTTCGATAAAATCGATCATCGCGTGGTGTTGCCTTTGCGCGTGCGCCAACGAAGAGACACCCGTTGCATACACGTGCATATAGGCATCGACTGATTTCCACAGCGTTTCGATGGCTTGAATAAGAATCTCTGATTCACAGCGTCTGTAGAGATAGAAATGAAATCGTTCATTGAGCACTCGCCAGTCAGCGCGCGACGCTTGTGCCTCATCCATTTTCTGCACCATTTTGCGCATCTGTGCAATATCTGTTGACTCGAAATTGGCAAACGCCCATTCGGTCGCCAACAACTCCAGGCGATCCCGAATGGCAAACGTTTGCTCCACTTCAAGTGGCAACAATCGCCTGACGGTGACAGACCTCCGTTCAAATACGACGAGTCCTTCCGCCTGGAGCTTACGCAGCGCCTCACGAACAGGCATCGTGCTCACACCAAACGCGTCTGCGATCTGGCGGATGGTAATTTTCTCACCAGGTTGAATGCGGCCGACGGCGATCTGTTCACGAAGACGTTGGTATACTTCTCCATGCATGGATGGAACTTCAATCCATTCTCGTTCCATCTCGTCACCTCCGTGATTTGTGATCACAAACACTTCTGAAAAATGGCTTTGTATCTCGCGCCGGATCGCAACACCTCAACGCCGCGCGGGCAAAACCATGGGGACAATCCATGAACCGAAGCGTCCGAAAGGTTCCACTTAAATTTCGGATAGCTGCATTTTAGCAGATGAAAATAAAAATCCAATCATGTATGTTAGTTTATATTACATAAAAGAAAGAAAATTTGATTTTTTATCGTGATCTCAATGAATATTCGTTAATTTATATGACATATATGTGTTCTGAATCATAGATGAAGGCGTATCGTCAACAAACTCAAAAATTGAACGATAATACATTTTTTTGATTGTAAAGATCAATTTTTGTACTCTAAGCATGTTTGTCAATGAAAGTAGATGCTAACTAACACTCCTAAAGTGTTAGTCTATCTCGCTAAAACTACGCAGAAGACCGATGATTATCGCATGTTCTGATCGTCTACACTGTGGAGAGGTAAAATCGTATTCACTCTATATTCGATGGAGGTTTGCGTATGTTGGAACATATGTTTATTTGGGTCGAGATTCCGGTTGCGGACATGAAACGTGCCAAGGCGTTTTACGAGCACATTCTTCAGTGCGAGATGCAAGAGATGCCAATGGGGGATTCTGACTACGCTTTTTTCCCGGTTCAGGAACAGTTCAACGGTGGTGCGCTGGTCCAAGGGACGAATCACAAACCGTCCACAGAAGGGGTTACTGTATACTTGTATGGAGGCCCGGACATGGACGTCATATTGTCACGGGTTCAGCAGGCAGGAGGTCAGATTCTCATGGGTAAAACCTATATGGGCAAGACCGTTGGCTATATCGGGATGTTCAGGGACAGCGAAGGCAATCGGATTGGAGTACAACATTTGTGAAATTCGGAAAGCCTGGTGTTTTCCGTTTGCCGTTCTTAAATTGAAACTTGCAGGGGTTCATTGGACGGTTTGTGAAACCTATTGTTTATAATGACAAGCCGTTACCACGAAATATGTCGACAATTTCTACCTTACTTATCTTAGATGACAAAGATTTTCAGGTAGAAAAAGAAAGGCTGAAGCAAAAGATTTTAACTTTCCAAAGTAACGGTCCGGAAAAATGCACACGCCACCCACATCCGTTTTTCGGAAGGCTAACGCCTGACCAATGGGGGAAAGGAATTTGTAAACATCTAGATCATCATTTAAGACAATTTGGTGTATAGTATTTCTCGCAGCGATGAATCATTGCTCGGCGGAGACAAGTGCTGAATAAACACAAATGAAAGCTGCCGATCATGAGGGTGCGGTGGCCAATTCGAACAAGACGAGCGTACAGTAAAAAGATGATTCTTGCGCTTAGAACAAGAATCATCTTTTTTGTCGAACCCAAGACGAAGTTGGACTCGCTGAAATACTAGTTAAAATCTTTGCTCCAAGCTTTGACGCTATATGCCAAAATATTCAAACCGTGTTCAAGTCCTTCGCGGTCAATCGTGAGTGGGGGCATGACCTTGGCTACCTCTCTATTCACTCCGGCGGTCTCCATGATTAGCCCCTGTTCGAAAGCTGTCTTGCACACTTTGGTCGCAAGGCCTTCAATACCAAAGGCAATGCCCTGCATCAGGCCTCTTCCCCGCACTTCTCCCTTCATATTCGGATATGTTTTGATTAAATCTTCCAGAAAAAGACGTACTGTCTCTCCATGTCTCTCCACATGTCGGCAAAGTTCATCATTTTCCCAGTAAGAAAGGGCTTCTGCAGCAGTAATGAACGCCATGTTGTTGCCCCGGAATGTCCCGTTATGTTCCCCTGGCTCCCAAATGTCCAACTCCGGCTTCAACAATGTGATGGCCATCGGCAGTCCGTAACCGCTTATCGATTTGGAAAGACAGACAATATCCGGTTCGATCCCGGCTTTTTCGAAGCTAAAGAAAGTCCCGGTTCTGCCGCAACCTGCCTGAATATCGTCCACGATCAGAATAATCCCTCTTCTTTTGCAAATATAGGAAAGTTTTCTTAGCCATTCATAATCAGCTACATTGATACCCCCTTCCCCCTGAACGGTTTCTAGAATCATCGCCGCAGGAAGGGAAACACCGCTGCCCCCGTCATCCAGGACCCGCTCTACATGTTCAATGGTGTCTACTTTATCACCGTAGTATTTGTCAAATGGGACAAAAACGCTGTGATACAAGGGCACGCCTGCGCCATGTCTTTTGAATCTATTGCCGGTAATGGCCAGAGAACCTAACGTCATGCCGTGAAAGGCGTTCGTAAAGCTCATGATTGTTTCTCTGCCTTTTACCTTCCTTGCTAACTTTAGTGCGCTTTCCACCGAATTCGTGCCTGTCGGGCCTGGAAACATGACCTTGTAGTTCAGTCCGCGCGGTTTTAAAATCACTTCGTTAAATCTTTTTAGAAATTCCGCTTTGGCTGAAGTAGCCATGTCCAAACTATGAGTTATTCCATCGTTCATAATATAATCGACCAGTTTTCTCTTCAATTTTGGGTTGTTATGTCCATAATTCAAAGCGCCGGCTCCGGCAAAAAAATCGATATATTCTTTGCCGTCAGTATCCCGAAGCATATAATTATTTGCTTGTGTAAATACAATTGGAAAACTTCTGCAATAGCTTCTTACTTCAGATTCAAGTTCCTCGAAAACGCTCATGTTCGACGTCTTATCCAATAGAGATTTCATGTTTAATCCCTCCTGAATCGTTACTTCGTGTCGCCGTCACACATTGCGAGGCCAACCTTCACATGAGAGAGCATAGGCCTATGGCTTGTACGAAGGCTCAGCGCTTACGCTTATGAATGATCATGGCCGTAGGACACTGGTTGATGTATTGCCTGATCAGGGAATATTGAACTTCCTCATCAGCTGTTGGACACACATCAAATTCCATTTCGAAGGGAGGTCGCACTGGGGATGTGATGACTGGGAATGCCCTTACTTTATTCGAGGAGTTGGGTGTTCCAGTTGCATATATTTCGATACTGGCTAGGTACACCCATAGCCCTATTGAAGTGGTCAATGTGATATCTCACTTGTGAACGCGTTGTTTTTAACCTTGCCGGATCCGGATGCCTTGTGGACCTTTATGCATGGCCATCTCCCCTTCCTACAAGAATAATCATAATGCATAGATAATTCCTCAGAAAGCAGGCACATTTTCTATAGTCAGTTACCTCATTGTTACTAGGGTTGGAAAGATGTATGGACATACCCGATTTCGAACCTGGGGCGGTAGCAAAAGCGGTGAGTACACACGTTGTCGCCATTCGTTGCGACTTGTTCAGGCTACGAAGTCGTATGCAAGGAGACGTGTACTAGATGGAATCACGCTGACCATCTATGAAAAAGAGACACTTGGCATCATCGGATCCAATGGCTCTGGCAAAAGCACGCTGTTGCGTCTGATAACTGGCTTGGTTCCGCCATCCGCTGGAAAGCGAGAAGTGATAAAAAGCAATTTGCGCACCGGTTAATCCCAAAAGCGCTCTAAAAAAACCTTGCAAAAAGTCATTCGAGCAGCAGTTGATCCTTCTTTGGCTCTGCTGATTTGTTTCTACGTCTTTCCTTCCCCTTCTTGCTCGAATAGAATAGGACGACAATGACACCAAATGCAGTCAACAGCGTGGCCACCATAAATGCGTCGTTCATGCCGACGACGAAGGCCTTTTCTTGGATCAAGTCACTTATCATTGATAGTGCACTTGCTTTCGCCGCTTGAAGCGACATGCCCTGTGCCTGCAAGGTTTGTTGAATCCGCAGCAAATATTGTCCAGAAGAAGAGGCCGGTGTCACCTGCCAAGACATATGTGCGGCAGAAATCTTTGATTGAGTGGTCATGTATGTCGTCAGGATGGCAGTTCCCAAAGAGGATGCAACTTGGCGCACTGTGTTGCTCATTGCCGTTCCCTGACTGGTCAATTCAAACGGCACCGTATTCATGCCTGCAGTCATGATGGGCATCATCGCCATACCAACACCAGCGCTACGGGCAATGTACAGCCACTGAATGGTAGACGAACTGGTATTGACACTTAGCGTGGTGAATCCAAGCGTTGCCAAGGTGACGATGGCAAGTCCGACTGCCCCTAACGGACGTGCGCCAATGCGGTCAAATAAGCGACCGCTGATCGGCATGATAATGGCTGAGGCCAATGCGGCAGGTGTCATGAACAGTCCTGTCCGAACTGCGGTAAAGCCTCGGATGTTTTGCAGATACAACGGGAGGAAAAATATCCCCACAAACATGGATATGCTGACAACCGAAACCAAGAGAAGGCTCATGCTGAACTGGTAGTTTTTCAACACCTGCAACTGGATCATCGGGTTCTTCACGTTCAATTCAATCAGAACCAAAATGAAGAGACAGATAATACCTCCCCAAAGAAAGGTCTCCACTTGCGCCGAAGACCAGCCGTCGGAAGACACTTTGTTGAACCCGTACAACAGGCTGCCAAAACCGACAACGGTGAAGATAAAGCCCAAGGTGTCGAATTTGCCTTTTGTGCCATGTGGAAATTCGTGCATCGTAAATACACCCAGAATCACTGCGACGATCCCAATCGGGACGTTGATATAAAAGATGAACCGCCATGACCAATAGTCCACTAAATATCCACTCAGCGCAGGTCCAAAAGCAGGAGCAGCCATCATCGCAATTCCGAAAATTCCCATGACTGTCCCACGGCGATTGGGTGGGAAAATGCGAAAAATCATCGCCATCGCCACAGGTTGCATCAGGGCTCCGCCAAGTGCTTGGAGTATGCGAAATGTAATGATGGAGGCAAGATCCCATGATATACCGCAAAGCGCCGAGCCGATGGTGAACGTCGTCAAGGCAAAGAGAAACACTTTCTTTGCGCCGAACTTATCGGTGAGCCAGCCGGAAATGGGAATCAGCATGCCCAAGACCAGCATATATGCTGTGACGACCCATTGAATTTGATCTGTACTTGCGTCTAGGGCCGTTTCCATTTTGGGGACTGCAACATTGACGACGCTCGTATCTAAAATGGCCATGAAGACGCCAAGAATGATGATGGTCATCTGCAAAGCCGGTGACTTGATCCGCTCTATTTCGTACACTGGAGCCGCTGTTTCTGCCACGTTGAACTCGACCTCCTATCTTTCCCAATCCATAATAGCAGTTTGGATTCTGGAATGGGATAATATCCAGAAACAACAATCCCAGTCCGTGCATAGGGTGGATTTTATAGGAAGTCAACGTTGGAAATCAACCGCCGATGGCATCGTGACTGCTCACCAGATGAAGCTTGGCCCCATTTCCAAATCGATGCACTGAAGCACCTAGATTTTGCAATTTGGCCTCAAAGCAACTATATCCCCGATCCAGATGATCCAATCCGTCGATAATTGTCTCGCCCTCTGCCGCCAACCCACCTAGCGCAAGTGCAGCAGCAGAACGCAAGTCGGTTGCTTTTACATGTGCGCCAGACAGTTTGCGTACACCATCGATCATTAACGTTTGGCCTTCGACCTTCATACTTGCGCCCATGCGAATCAATTCAGGAACATGCTGAAATCGGTTGCTGAATACCGTCTCGGTAATCATACTGGTTCCCTGTGTTATCGCCAAAAGGGACGTCATTTGTGCCTGTAGATCTGTGGGGAAACCAGGAAACGGCAACGTCTTTAAAACTGTGGGTTTAAGTGGGCGTTCGGCATTGACATAGATCCCACTCGTATCGTCGATTACTGTGACACCCATTTCCCGAAGTTTTGCGCAAAGGGGGCTTAGATGGTAGTGAATGGAGCGTTCGACATAAACGCTACCTCTCGTCATAGCAGCAGCTATCATGTAAGTTCCTGCTTCCATTCTGTCAGGAATGATTCGATGTGACTGCCCGGTCAATTTATCAACACCCTGAATTCGGATCACGTTCGTTCCAGCACCGCGTATATCGGCGCCCATTTTGATGAGAAAACTACAGAGATCGACAATTTCAGGTTCTTTAGACGCGTTTTCGATGATGGTCTGCCCGGTGGCCAGCGTGGCTGCAAGAATAATATTGATGGTTGCACCATGGCTTTGAATATCCAAGTAAATCTCATTGCCTTTTAGGCGACTACGCGTATGGCCAATCAAGTAGCCACCTTCAATTTTTACAGTCGCACCAAGGGCTTCAAACCCTTTGATATGTTGATCCACGGGACGCTCACCGATATTGCATCCCCCCGGCAACGCCACCTTAAAATGGCCAACTCTCGCCAATAGCGCTCCGGCCATGTAGTATGAAGCTCTAAGTTTCTTGGCAAGTTCAAAAGGTACAGTTGTGGTTTTGATATTTGAAGCGGATATATGTAGTCTACCGTGCGGATCTCGATCCGCTTTTGCTCCGAGCCCAGTTAAAATGGCCAACTGCGAATCAATATCGGTCAATGCTGGCGCGCCTTCAATCACGGATTCCTCGCTGTCTGCCAGAAGGCACGCAGCCATGATCGGTAAAATTGAGTTTTTCGAACCATCCGCTTGAACTGTGCCACTGAGCGGGACTCCACCAATCACTCTTAGGTAAGTCAATTTTTAAACCTCCGTCCAAACTTTTCATCTAAGTTTGATGATTAATATGCAACGACTTCTCATGGTTCATGATTGAACATTCTGCCTTACGGAGGCGGAATATTGGAAAAATTGTTTTTTGATGAAGAGATGATACCAAAGTTTATGAACTTATGTTATGTCAGTCTATGAAGTGGGTTTTGTAGTGTTCAAAAATCGTCCTGTGTGACTTTGCAATGTTGCCGGGCAATTCTTCTGGTCTGAAGAAGCGCAATGCCAATGATTCATGATCGTTAATTGTGAGGTTACCATAAAAATCGTTCGTTGCGTATACAATATTCACTGCGAAAAACTCGTCTCCGTTTTGGGCTCGAATAAAGTAATCTGCGCCAGAAAACACTCCGACAAGGCGTAAATTGCCTACATGCAGTCCTGTTTCCTCAAAAGCCTCCCTTCGGGCGGTTTCTTCTGCCGACTCACCAATCTCCATCAATCCGCCAATCAATCCCCACCGCTCATTCGTCTCGTTTCTCTTTTGAAACAAAACTTTGCCCCCGGATTCGATAATGACAACCGAACCGACGAGAATAAGTGGTCTGTGGCCGACCAACTGGCGTATTTCTTCTATGTACCCCAAATTTAGTCCACTCCCTTCGTGAGTCATTTTACGACCTCATTTGCGTGAGTTTAAACGCGGATGATGCTAAGGCAGTTCCAAGTCTGCTTCCATCTTTTTGAATCCACTCGTTGTGCATAAACATCTTTCTTATCCTCGGCGGTGAAAAACGGCGTGGGACGCACCACTAAGTTCACCAGATCATCAATTCCATACGGAGCAATCAACCGCATTTGGTCATTATCGTCCAAATGAGCACCAATCGCGGTACATACTTCAGGAAAATTCGCCAGACCGTCTTCGGTTGAAACATACGGTACATGACCATTTTTCGTATGCATTCTTGCCTGATTCTTTACAGACCAAGGAATCGAAGCATCTAATTGCTGCAGAACTTTCTCGTACGCCTTCTCTGGGGTTTCTTTTGTGTTATCAGCGTCGAAGTACACCACATCAACATCAGATAACGGTGTAGAAGTATCAAACCCATGAAGATGATCCCAAACTTTCGACCGAACAAACCCAGCACATACACACCAATCGGGCAATTTCAATGATCGAACTAAACGAAGCACGTGCATCATCCAATTATCATCGGATATCAACTTTATGATATTCTGCTCATTCATCGAAAATCATTTCCTCCTATATATGGGCTTAAATGTTCCGCTTCCTTCGCACAGTCCATGTGAATCTTATTAATACGAATGAGCTCAACTGCTTCATCTTTCATTTCTGTCATATTTGAGTCGACCAATATTTTTAAAAGTTTTGGTACTTCCCAAACACTTCTACAGGCCAGTGAAACACAGAATCCGTATCTTGGTCTGGAAATACTACCTTGCCACCCTGCATTGGTAAGACCATCCATATAATTTTGAAACAGAAGTTCCTTGTAAAACTCGTAACTATCACGCGGGATGTTTCCTTGACTCATTGCCACACCATATAACTTGCCTAAATCCTCTCCCAGTCCTGAAACGCTCATGAATTGCCAGTCAATCAGCGTGAGCTTTGGTCCTAGGTCTGTATTCGATATGTACATGTTTCCTTTGCTTAGGTCTTGGTGGGCAAGCACACGAGGCAAATGATTCAATGCCAAAATGTGTCTGTCCATATTCGCTTCGAACTGTAGGAATCGTGCCCATAGCGAGTCAATTTGGGAAAATCGATTGTGAATCTTTGAATAGTGCTGAAATGGATCACTTGCGTACTTTTTACACCCATCAACCCAAGAACGGAGCCACTGGCGACAGATCCATGGTTCCTCTGGAAGAGGCATATCAGATAAGTAAGCCCCATTAAGAAAACCAACTTGCCTTGCTATAAAGGCCCACTCATCCTGTGAAAAGAGGCGGTCATTATCAACTTTAACTTCATCCATCCAGAGCCAAACAGTACCGTCCGTTTTCTCCTCTACCAAGTAACATTGCGGAAAAGAGACGATCGGAGGCAGTTTTGTGAGAAGTCCAGACGAATGTATTAAGGCTTCCCTCTTCCAGTAATTATGGTGACTCGGATCGTTTTTCTCTTGACTATCAGGTTTTATGATTTTTACTACGATTGACCATTCATATACTTGGTAGCCTACTTTCGCGTTTCCACGGATTTTAAAGATTCCATCTGTCGTGAAATTCATGGGCGTATTGATTGATGTGATAGCATAGTCCACAATTTCAATCTCATCTCTACCAAACAGCCTAGATAAGCATGTATGTAAACTACTTTGATGTTCTTCAAGCAATCGTAATCTCTCCAAAATCCCACCTCATCAGCAAACTGTATTGATGCTACCAAATCATTTGGATAGACCACTATCGGATACTGCGCAGGAATGTAGTAATCTTTCAGCAACAAAAATGTTATCAACAATAAACTGGGAATCGTCTAGACTTTCTCCGTGTTGCAAATCAGAAGATAGCCACGTAACGTTGTCCACGAACAGGCACTGGATCAGTAAACTAGATGCCATGTGTAATCTATCTGCCACTTTTGAAATAAACTCTAGGATTTCGCATTCCGGTGCACTCGTCAAATTATCGTCGAACTCCAGCATGATGAATCGTGAGACGTCGAACACAGGATCACCTATATACCCTATCGGATCAATAATCAGGTAATTTTGGTCCTGCGACAGCAGTATGTTCTGGTGATGAAGGTCGCCGTGTAACAATATTTGGTTTGTGCATTTCGAACAAAGTGATTGCAGCGTATTTTTTGCTTTGTCAATTACCCGCGAAAGGAAGTGGCAATCTTCTCTCGTTCGGATGTACCCAAGTCGTCTATTCATCACCTCATGAATTGTCGGAAACGCTGCATCGGCGCTTGGTACAACGTGTAGATTCTCGAAGAGTGAGACGAATTTATCGATTCGGTCGTCCTGATTCGTAACTTCCAATAGCGTCGTACCTGGTGTGATCCGTTGTTCCAAAATGACATGATGTGCTAAGTCGCAAGCGAATACTTCACAGGCCCCTCTTCCTGCGAATTCGTGCAAACAGTTGTATTCATTTTCTAGTGGAGAATATCCAACTTTTATCACCGCATCACCAAACATACCTGAGAAGCAAGTGAAGACACAGTTCTGGGAATAGAAAGGGTACAACTGAATATTGCTCAACTGCCATTTAGGACTGAATGTCTCCAATATGGATAACAGTTTTTCCACATAAATCTCATTCCATCTCGCACTGATATGTACCTTTTGTTCTGCAGATAAGATCCTGTCAAACCGGCTATTGATACAGCCCACCTTCTTATTCAACTAAAACAGTCTTTTTGGAAAATTATGCGGAGTTCAACACTTATGTTCAACAAACCATCCCACTGTTTTAGCAAACAATTCTGGTTCTTCGTGCCGTGGCATGTGGGCTGAATTTTCGAAAACAATCGTCGATGAGTTCTTTACCTTAGAAAGGAAGCTTTCTGTCTGATTCTCACTACAAACCGGGTCATATTTCCCCTTTATGAGCAAGACTGGACATCTAATAAACGAGAGCTTGTCGGTTATTGGGGAAAGTGCCTCCTGATTTAGCTTCTGCTGGTATATCATTTTATTCCGAAGTGCTGCCTGATCTCTTCGCAGTCTGCAACAAGATCCTGTATAGAAAAATCCTCCTCATCATCGATAGCATCTGATCGCAGACATCCTCTTTGGTCAATAGAGATGAGGTGAATATATCTGGACAATCGCTCTCCTTGAATGAAATTGAAATCATATGATCCTATACCAGGTCCACCGTGCAGGTATAAAAATGTTGGAAGGTTTTCTTCTCCATAAATTTCATAGTAGATTTTCTTGCTTTGCACGTTGAGATACCCCTTGATGATGATCACCGCCAATCCTTGGGATACTAACCCTTACCATGACTCGGGTTTTGACCGTAACTTCCACACCAACTCCGTGTGACATTTAAGGCGCCGTTAGCGTCAAAGTCCCACTCCATCGGATCAGAAAGAATCTCAATGTCAGCTCGATTGTTTAAAACCGGAAGCAACGACTCTGAGACGCGAATCACGTCCAATTGTAAAGTTGTGCGAAGATGCACCAATTTGACGTCCTCTTCCCGCAGTAGGTTGGATGTTTTAATCGCTGTTTGGATGGCCAGTTTGTCGTTCTCGAGTACCATCGGGAGTTTGACTGGCTCGATGACCGTGGAGGTCAACGCGTTCGGATATGTCTTCTCAAAATCAATGGCCTCAAACACCTGCTTCGTCGTCGTATCTGCCAGGCCAATTCCATTTGCGTTTCCATGCGTGTGTTCCGTGAGGCGACGGACGCAGATCCGGGTCACCTTTGGGCCGCCCGTCGCAAAAGGGGTCGGATAGCGACCTGTGATGTTCGGATCCATGCCATCTCCACTGATGTTCTTGCCAATTTCATCAACCACCAATACGTCGAACGCATCCAGCAGTATCCGCGGCATGAGGCTTTTCGCCCGCGTCAACAGGGCAGGTTCTCGGTCGAGGATATCATTCGCAGGCAGCACCTGAATGTCCGCGATCCGGTCATACGCATTCTCGATGATTGCCACGCCCGCCAAAATAGCCCCCGTCCGAAGCGACACCTCAGCCACTTGGACGATGTGCTCAGCCATGTGCCCGAATCCCAACTTGTGGCAGGATTCGGCGCCCTTTTGTTTGCCAAGCCCAATGGCGATCATCTTCACAATGCCACTCTCATACGTCCCACGAAATGCAGTGTGCGGTTTGATCCGGTTGATCACGACGATGCCATCCGCCTCGTGCGCGAGTTTATCCATGTAAATCGGCAATCCGTTGGAAAGCTGTCCAAGTTGAACGACTTCCATCGAGGCTCGAATGGGGGCGCCAACAAAATCCTCAGTGACGCCCAAGCTCTCCAAAACTTCCTTCTGCCCCTCGGATGTCGCTCCACCGTGGCTGCCCATCCCAGGGATCACAAATGGCTGATACCCTCGGCTCTTGAGGTGGCTTACGACCGCTTTGGTGACTTTATCAATCTGCGAGATTCCCCGGCTGCCGACGACCACGGCAATCTCGCCTGATGCTGGCCAGGCGATGCTCGATGCTTCGGCAGCAAAGGCGCGGTTGACCGTATGATCGATGTCCTCGACAGTCGGGTTTGGGAACCGCTGACCGATTTCCACCATTTTCGGAAGGGGAACAGCTTCTACAAGTTGGCGAATGACGCTCATTTCCTGCACTCCTCTCGTATAGCCGATATCGTTGGAACCACGCCACTACCTCGTCTGCTTTACGCTTGAGTTGTGTGCTGAAAGTGCTTTGCCACACTTTGCTTCAAAAATGTCACTGACTGCCGCATTTCATCCAACCCGTTTAAGCCATCCTCGACCGAAATCCAGCCATCGAAATCAACTTCTGCCAATTGACTGAAAATGGCGTCATAATCATTCATCCCTTTGCCGATCACGCCGTGCGCCAGCGCCTGGGAGTAGCCTTCCATCTCGTGGCTCGTCACGGATTCCCACGTGTATCCGTCTTTTAGATAGCGATCACTGGCGTGCATCGTCAACACACGCGATTTCACTTGCGCGAGTACGGCAAGCGGATCTTGCCCGGCCACCAGCGCATTGGACGGATCGTAATTGATGCCGAACCACGGCGAAGAAATCTGTTGGGTGATTTCAAGAAACACATCGAGTGATTGGGCGAACTCGGGATAAATCCAGAATCCATCTTTATAGTGATTTTCCATCACCAAGTGAACCTGATGCTGTTCGGCATAAGGCAACAGCGCTCGAATGGACTCTACCGTGTATCTGATACCATCTTCACGCGAGACTTCAGGTCGCCTCTGCCCCGATAAAACGCGGCAACTGCGGAAATCAGATGGCCCAATTGCAGCCATGAGATCAATCATCCGTTTCATCTTGTCAATTTCTTTGGCCCGAAACGTCGATTCAGGATGCGTAAAATCCGGAGAAGCGCACATCATCGGGATCGTCAAATTGTAAGAGGCGGCTTTGTCTATGACAGTGTTCAAATAGGATTGATCAGTTTGACGGAAAAATAACGGATACAATTCCAGACCATCTGCCCCTAGTGTGGAGGCAAGGTCTATCCATTCCATCAAATCCATCTTCCCTGTAGACAACTCTTCCATATACGCTTTCGGAAACACGGCAATTCGCGGCAATTGCATCACACCTCCTGGCTCTTTACCTTTGCGACGAGTTGTTGCAAAATGTGCCGAAGTTCATCTGGCTCCGTGCTCGCGCGGAATTCTTTGCGATCAATCACCAACGGTGCTCCGACAACAACCAATGGCGCGCCATGGCTCGGCATTTCGGCAGCTTGGTCGATGGACAGGCCGCCCACTGCTTGGACGGGAACCGATACCGCCTTGACGACATCGTGCAGGTGATCGAACGGACTGCGCGCTGGATCTTCGCCACGTTCGTCGAATCCGGTATGCACAATCACGTAGTCAACGCCATTTGCTTCCAGCGCTTGCGCGCAGGCAACAGGATCCGCTGCTGCGAGGATGTCTCCCATGACTTTGATGCCGTATGTTCTGGCCGCTTTGACCACCGCGCGAACAGTGGCCGGACAGGCAACGCCCATCACGACGACATGTGTTGCCCCGGCCTTTGCCATCATCTCAGCTTCCAGATATCCGCCATCCATCGTCTTTAAATCGGCGATGATTGGGTGGTTTGGAAAAGCTTCGCGCAGTTTGGCCACTGCATGCAGCCCTTCGCCAAGCAAGAGCGGCGTTCCCGCCTCCAGCCAATCCACACCTGCTTCTACGGCAATTTTGGCGATGGCCAGCGCTTCGTCTATTGAAGTGACATCCAAAGAAATTTGCACGATGGGTTTCATATGACGCCTCCAAATATTGATATTTTGTAAAGATACAGATAAATCAAGACGGGTTTGGCAATAGAATCGATTTTGCGTGTGCGAGTGAATCCATTTCCTCAAAAGCCTGCTGCCACGCTTCAATCGGGTATGTTTTTGCCATCGGCATCGGATCCAACTCGCCTTTGGCCATGAGCAGCAACACTTTCTCCCACATCGGATATGTGTGGCTGAAAGAGCCCTGCAAACGCACGGCTTTCTGAATGATGGGATCTAACGAGAAGCCAACTGGCGCTGGTCCCCAGCCAATTTTCGTGATTTGTCCCGCTGGCCTCACGATATCGATGCTTTGCTTCAAAGTCTGGGAAACCCCTACGGCGTCAAGGATGAGATCTGGCCCAAATCCATCGCCATAAGATAGAATCGCTTCTGTCACATCGTCTTGCCCAGCAACGAATACTTGATCTGCGCCAAACAACTTGGCAACTTCCAGCCGTTTGATATCTCTTGCTGTACCGACGACGGTCAAGCGCCCCGGGTGAAACAGCTTGGCGATTTGCACGCACAACAGACCGATGGGACCTGGCCCGAATACGACGACATCGTCCCCTGGACGAATGTGCGAGTGATGCGCTACAGCGTTGTACGCCACGCAGCAAGGTTCAGTCAGCGCCGCCTGTTCAAAGGAAACATCATCTGGAATGCGATGCACGATGGCCTCTCTCGTTTTCACGTACTCTGCCATCGCACCGTCCACGAGCACGCCAAATCCGAGGCGTTCGGGGCACAGGTTATAGCTGCCTGTGCGACAGTAAATACACGTTCCACAGACTGAGGCAGGGGTTTCGCTCACAACCCGGTCCCCCACTTTAAAAAGTGTCACATCTGAACCGACTTTTGCGACGACGCCGGAAAACTCATGTCCCAGCGTAACAGGCCGTTTTACCGCGAACCCTTGTGTGTCGTGATACATGTGCAAATCACTGCCACAGACGCCAGCTGCCTGCACTTGAATCAATATGTCATGAGCGCCCAGCTTATCCGGCACGGGCACGTCCCGAATTTCAACTTGATGGGCACCTCCACCGTAATTGACGACAGCTTTCACGAGTATCCCTCACTTTTGATTAGGCCAACTCTGGTTGACTTATTTGAACATAGGATAGCAGAACGAGTCTGTGATTGAAAGCGGTTACCGGTAGGTTAGGCTGGACATGTCTACAACCTTAGTTTTCACAATCTACGTCTTTCGCCAAGAAGCGTGTGGTTACTGACGGCTGAAGCTCCGGAAATTTTCGAGACTAATTTACGTACATTTTAACAACGCTTGTACTACCTCTTCTTCCAGAGTCGTTGACAGGCGTGATCGAGATACAATTTTCATCAGCTTGAAGCTGAATGTCTGTTTCATTTTTGTTCAATCTGAAATGTTCGCCGTTCGCAATGACATCGAAATGATCAAACCAGGGCATCGAGTGTTTTAAATGTAAGGTGATGCGCCGAGTGTCTTCGATAGGCGTTTCTTCCGTCACTTCAATAGGAGTCCACTGTATTTCTGCCCCGTTTATTGGAAAGTCAATTTTGGAGCGCTCACATGTGTATTCACAGGTTTGCCGCATTCGTTGGAAGACAATTGGCGGCATTTCATGCGAAGCGTAATAGTACAATTCATTCCCACCACTGCTGCCCGATTCACTTTTAGCCCGATTAAAGCGATATGTCCTTCTAACAACGAACTGATGGTAGTATTCTTGCCAGAATCGAACAAATCCAGCGAAATCACCGTGTTCGGGTAGTGACTCCCATATTTCATCACGTTCAAATCCGACGGGAACTTCTAATGAATCATAATTCGTGTTGTCTCGGGCTTCGACACCATCTAATTCGACGCTCAATTCAGATCCGCGTGACATGATAATGTCATCGAACATTCCAGCCCTTACACGGTCATGAAGTTCAAACACAGACAATGGAGTACCCTTGTGGTCGGTATAAAACGTATTCAGTTGAGGGTCCAATACAATCCACTTTTGAAAATCATTACTCCAAACATCAACGACCACATGTCCTTTTCCCAAACCTATGTGAGAATCAGGACGCCTCACACCGATTACCCTTGCAGGAATACCATAAGCTGAGAGAATATGCTGAAACATGTGGGCAAATTCCACACAGCGGAAAGTTACAGTACCAGCCTGCACACCCTGCAGGAGTTGGAGTGCACCAAGATCCGGTGCTTCGTTTATTCCTTGATGGGCAGATAGATTGTTCACCCAATCCATCATTTTAAGAATTTGATTCCATTCAGATTCGATGGAGGAAAGTACCTCCTGCAAGCCCGTCTCCCTACGAACGTACGCTCTTAATTCTGGTTCATTCGCCCATATATATTCGTCGAAGAAGCAAGACTTCTCAGTATGTCTGTATTCTAGCAGGCTCCATTGAAATCGACGGTCCATCTTATTTCCCCCATTGCGTGCAGATTGGTCCTACTGTGCTGTGTACCCTCCATCGACCGCCAGGTCTGTACCAGTGATGAAGGACGCTTTATCACTGAGCAAAAACACAATGGCCTCCGCGATCTCCTCTGGTTCAGCCAATCGTCCCATTGGATGCCTCGCAACCATCGCTGTCACAGTTTCCTTTGGAAGCTTATGAATCAAAGGCGTTTGCACATAACCAGGTGAAATGCTGTTGATTCGTATGCCACGTTGCGCGTAAGTCAGGGCTTGTGACCGGGTAAAGTTGACGACTGCTGCCTTTGCGGCGGAATAAGCCGTGCTATTCATCTGGCCTACGTGCGCTAAAATGGAGCCCATGTTTACAATGGAGCCAGAACCGTTGGCTAGCATGTGTTGAATGGCGTACTTGTTCGTGATCACGACACCGGTTAAATCAATATCGATCACCCTATGCCAGTCATCCATCTGCATCTCGTGCACGGGACTCTTTTTTTCTGGAATCCCTGCGTTGGCAACCAGGATGTCCAGTTTTCCATATTGAGTAACTGCCTCCTGCATGAGTTGCTCCACGCTAGATTCATTTGTCACGTCGCAGTGGACAAATGAGGCGTCACCACCACTCCGTCGAATTTTTTCAACCACAGCACTGGCGCTTTCGACAACATCGCCAATCACCACTTTCGCTCCTTCGCAGGCAAGTAGCACTGCTGTCGCTTCTCCGATCCCCGATGCTGCGCCGGTAATCACTGCCACTTTGTTAGCGAGTAACATCTTTGTCGACTCCTTTGTTCAACTGACACATTCACGATGTTATGAATACAGTTATATACCCAAGTCGACAATTTAGGTTATACTTGACATGCAAGAAATTTGTGCATAAATATGTAAAGAGACTGGTGATGGTGGTTCTGTCCAGGAGCTGCCTCGTACTGGTCTCATTTTGTTATAATGATTTTTCAATGATATTGCCTCACAGCATTTTGTGCCCAAGCTCATATAATTCGACCAACCCCATTTACCATGACTTCCATCACGTCATCTCCATCCAATTGACACTTGATGAATAATGGCTCGTGACCAGCGTGATCGCGAATCAAAGGAAATATGTACGCGTCAGAATTGGGGATTCTTAACGTTGGGATGTCATCGATTTCAATCCAGCGCAATGTCCCTTCCGCAGATGAAACAGGTGTTCCTTCGAAGTCGTCGCTCCAAAATGCATATAGTAACGCATTTTCATTGGTAGAAGTCGCTAAAGTTATCATTGCTTTGCAACGCATAGACTTGATAGTCAAACCTGATTCCTCTTTAACCTCATGTATTGCAGCGACATATGCGTCCTCGTTTTTCTCGACATGTCCCCCTGGTGGCAACCAGTATCCTTTAAGCGGTTGATGATTCCGCTCCATCAACAGCAAACGACTTCCGCTTTGGATGTAACTCAGCGTCATTTGTCTGACGCCGTACAATGCCATAGCTTAACCTCCCATCTAATACTTCATATGGTGTAGCCATAGGAACTGATCATTTTGTGGATTTATTGCGTAGCCATTCGTCGAATTGAGACAGTGTCCGTATATCATCATCTAAAACGGCTGTGTATATGTCATAGCTCGTCACTTGTTTGCCGTACTCGACACGTGTTGACCAAACACGCTTGATATTGAGAATGGACTTGCGCAATTCTGGCGTGATTCGTGCGGGCATTGTTTTGATATGTTGAAGATCCGGTTGTTTTTCAGGTTCATCTACAAACCAAATATCAAGTTTCCAGTCTGCGCCGTTGAGTGACCTGTATTTTATCCCGAGATATAGCCCATCCGGATAGTCTGAATCCATTTTCAAACTACCGGAGTCATTGAGGAATCGCAACTCTCGCACGCCTCTCCGGACCATCATTTCCCTGGCGATGTGGGCGATATTTTCCTTGTTGAGTGAAGAACATACCACGGTAATATCCAGGTCTCTCCAAACCATCAATCCGAGCGCGGAACTGCCAACTCGAGTTGGCTCACCCACTGTCGTTAATAGTTCGTCGAGTTGCAACTCATCTGCAACTTCTTTTGCTTCAATCTGAAGACTATGCTGCTGTCTCAAGAGTTCGTCATCAGTCATTTGCGTAGCATCCCTCTTTATTGGTGTCTTTCAATGCTAAAACAACGCCGGTTGCCCTAACCATGTATCTAAATCTACCTCGCCTTGCACACCCAGTAGTCTGTAGAGATATCTATAGACCGTTCTGCAATAAGACAAATCGGGAAGTTGGAGTATCTCCTCGTAACCATTGATAAATGATCTTGACGCCGTTTCATCCAGCACATATTCAAGTCCAATGAAGTCGAATTCCCTTGGCCCCACAGCATAAGCTTCAATATCTACAATCGCTGAAATCTTCCCGTCTTCAACCAAAAATTGAGATGGATCTAAGTCTATCAGAATTGGACAGAAGTGCTCAGGTGAGGGGAGCTCGGATAATTCCTTAAGAATACTTTCCAGATATAATCGAATTTTGCTTGTATGATGATGTTCTCGATCCACGATGGTCGTCATCGCTTGACACAGTTTTTGATGGAAATTTTCTTTGTGATCCACTTTCGTTCTAGCAAGATTTCCAAAGTAGTTCAATTTATGCAGGTGGACTTTCGCCAGCCATGTCCCGAGCTGATGAAGAAAATCCTCTGACTGTCCTATAAATGTTTTTGGCATCTCACCGTTCATTTTTTGAACAATCAAATACTCTTTGCCGTGTACACTTTTACGTGCAATAATTTCAGGCACAGGAATATCTGAAATGCGCTTAAGAAACGTTGCGTTGTGTTCAAAATAGATCATATATCTGGGGTCAATGCCAAATAAAAAATTGCATCCCCACCAAAACTCGTGATCTGGCTCACAATTCAATCGTGAGGATCGCACGATGACCTCATTGGTTGCTGTTTTTACCAGCCATACATCACTGGCGTGTTCTGAATAACCGGGATCGAGTATTTTTGCATCGATTATTGGTTCATTGAACAGTAGCTGGAGATTTGTCTTTTCCATGGGCGCTTCATTCCTCTGTATTTATTATCAAGTTCAGACCACAATGATTAGTTTATCGTGGTCAGTAGGTACCATCTGTTGAAACGCTTATATGTTATGAGCGACATTGATTATTTTCTGAATAATGGGCGGAACATCGCTGCTGTCGTTGACATTAAACAGATGGTCTGCTTCTTCTTGTGTTGGCGCAGTCACTTCGCCCTCTTTAGACTGAACTTGTCCAGCACGTTCATGCGACTTTTACGATTAAGGTTTGAATTGCATAGAATCAGATGATAATTCGTCTGATTGATGGCGTAATCCACAATAGTTTGTGTCACCGCATATTTGATTTCATTTGGTCCTTGTTTCGGTTGTAAAGGTTTGTAATAGGTATTGATGAATTCAGCATGATTATCTTGGTCAATCACGAGTGAATTGTGCAATTGTTGTTCCAGCGCTTTAGCAAATGTCGTTTTCCGCTATGGGTTTTTCCGACGGTCATAATCAGCAACCTATGCACATCATTACGGCTTCATTCTCTTGAATCAGGGTATGTCGTTGTACGAGTCATTTCGTTCTACAGACGGTTGTCAAATGGACCATGCTCCAAAGTACGCTGAATCGATATTAGTGATTGATTATGTAAAGAAGTTGTCTAAAGTGCCTATGACTTGTCAAACACCTTTTTTAGAATTAAATCTGTGCATTCTTCAGGGGAATTAAAATGTGTGTTGACAGTAAAATTGTAGGCGATATCTTTGGCCATCATTTTGTGTTGCCAATCTGATTGACTTTCATTTCTGTCTCCACGTTCTATATTTCTTTGACGGCAAATTTCCAAAGGACAAAACACTTCCACCATATATAAGGGGTATCCAACAAAAATGTCTTTCACTTTTTCATAATGCGGTTTTATCTCGGGCGCTTCTAATATCATACCGTCAATAAGAATATTTTTACCATGATCAGAAAATAGTTTTGCAGTATGATACATCATAATGATTGCATCGTTTAGATATTTCCAATAATTTTCACGCAGGTACCTATCACCTATCATTTCTTCACAAAGATCATTTGCAACGACATAAAAAATTCATCTGATGTCAACTGGATTGCATCTACTATAGATGTTTTTCCAGAACTGGTTAGCCCGTTTAGAAATACGATTTTTCCCTTTCGCAATTCAAGAGTCGAATTTCTTTGCTCCATCATATATGGGTACCACTGTTCCTTTCCGTAATTAGAATGACTATACCTGATCCAGTAAGTGTTTAATGCTTGTAAGGTAAAGTTCACTTGCACCCCATTGTCTATATTGGAACACTTTAAAGTGTTTTGCGCTACGGACCAACATATTCGTCACTCCAGTGCTTGGGCAACTTTACGTTTCCATTCTTACTGGACTTTTCGCAATGTTTATTGCATCTTGAATTCTAAAAGTGCTCTCCAGTACCATTGCGTCATGTGGACAGCGTTATGGAGCAATTACAGTAGTTTTTTAAGCTCAATTTCATCATGAATCGGAATATCGTAATAACCGACTGTAGGGATTGTGTTTTTTATTTTTCTTGCCTCGTCAATGGCATTCGGATATACGGCAGTTATGCGATATCCACGTCTTTGATAAAATCGCAAAGCATCCAAATTATCATTTGATGTGATGAGCCAAATGCGATGTATTCCGGTCTGGCGAACAGTCTGTTCGACGAAAGAAATCAAAATAGTGCCGATACCTGCCCCTTCTACTGTCGTATTCATGCTTATCAACTCACATTCATCGGTACAAAGACGATAAGTTGCCGCGCCAACTCGAACACCATCAATCCAGGCAATGACAGACTCCAAATTCTGAAAATGATACTTTTTTCCTTTAGATACGATGATTTCTCCGCCCACGCATTTAACCATAAGTCTTTCAACCATTCCTGATCTTCCACTGTCAGTATAGGTGCTATTTCAACTCGTTTAATTTTCCCCAATTTTCATCACCGAGTTTGAGGATGCTCCATATTTTTGAAATCCGATTGTTTAAGACACAGTTTTGCTCTCGCTCGTGTAAAAACGACTTTCAATAGCACATGGTGAACCCTACGGATTTAACAGAGAAATGATCCGTTCGACTTCAGGCAGTTTCTTTGCTTGCTCAATTGGAAACCAGCGTACATCGGTCAATTCTTGCTGATCTTCTGGCAATTCTGGATCGTATCCTAAAGTCGGTGTGGCATTCATCAACACAGCCAGAAAGCAGTAATATAATCCATTTATTCTATCACTATGGACCTGTAGGATCTCATGTTGGATTTTTATGTCTACACCGGATTTTTCTTTAACCTCACGAATTGCAGCTTGTTCAGGTGTTTCATTTTGTTCAATACTTCCTCCCGGAAAGGTCCAAAAGGTTTCCCCTTTGTAAATTTGACGTACCAAGAGAATCCGATCACCATTTACAATGGCTGCACAGCTTCTAGTTGACATTTGCGAAAAACCTCCACAATTCCTGTTGCAGCGTCCAGATGTTTTCTGGGTTATTCGTTTCTCTACATTCGTTCATTTGTCACGACAACATTTAGCTTACGTTCCCTATTCTCGACGAGATTGCCTGCTTTTTGACGTACGACGCGAATTGAGATGTATTGCCTGTGTCGAAATTTAGATCGGACTCATAGCCACCTTTTGATACTATTCCGATGGGCCGCAGCTAGCGGCCCCCATGCTCCTTAAGTGTCGGGTATTCAGCACTATAATTCTAGCTTTTTCATCGCAAGCGCATCCGTAGGATCGATTGTTTTCTGCAAGTTCCCCCAATGTCCTTCTGGTGTACAAGGCGTTCCCGAGAACTGGAAGCCCGTTTGGTCAAGTTGTATCATTGAACGATCATCCGGTGTTTCGTAACCCATTGCCACTCGCTTATCGATCATCTGACGGGCTCGTGAATAAATCCCCTCGTCCCAACGCCCCCATCCACTATAGGCATCTGTGTATACTTCATGAGACATGTAATGGATATAGAAAATCCGTCGTTGACGGGAGGATGTATTTGCGCGAGACCCATGTGGCGTGGAGAGGCAATGAAACATCACATCGCCCGCTTCCATTTCAATTGGAATCGCCCCAAATTTCTCGAACAGTTCTTCCTCCCCTTTGCCAGTCAAATCGACACTGCCAATCAGATGATGACCTGGAATTGCGTAAACGCAGCCGTTATCAGGGCCGGAATGGTCTAGGTAAATATCGGTCGTAAAATTCGGGATAGGAAATGTCCAATCTCTATTTTCATTCATGTATGGCGGATCTTGATGCCATGTGACAGGCGCCCCATTGTCTGTCAATTTTACAACCAAAGAATCATTGATAGGAAAGAACGGCCGGCCAATGCATTGCCCGATGTTTTCCAAAAGCGTTGGATGAACGGTGACAATCTGAAATATGTCCGCTCTTTGCCACATTTTCTCTGATCTCCAGTAAACCTCCTCCCCTGCGTGATTGCGAATATAACGATGTTCAGCACCTTCACGAGCTACCCCTTGTGCCTGCACCACATCTACGGCTTTTTGTAACATTTCCAGTTCTGGGTTTTGAAAGAGGCCCCGCATGATTAAATACCCATTTTGATGAAACGAATCTAATTCCGCTTGTGTTAACACATCCATTCCTCCCAGTTTTTAAAATGCAATAACGTAGCTCCTACCGCGATACGCCTGTAAGCGTGATACCGCGAAGAAAAGACTTTTGAAAGAGGAAGAACAAGACGATGACTGGCACTACCGTCATTACGACAGCTGCCATCAAATAAGGCCATTTCTGAGAGTACAGCGACACAAACATGTTTAACCCGAGTGCCAACGTGTACTTGTTTTCGGAATTCAGATAAACCAATGGGCCAAGAAAATCGTTCCAGGCTCCCATAAACGCAAATACGCCCACCGTTGCAATCGCTGGTCTTGCGAGCGGTACGATGATATGAGTCAGTATCCTGAGTTCCCCAGCCCCGTCGATCCGCGCGGCGTCTGATATCTCCTCGGGAATCCTGCGAAAGAACTGACGCAACATGAAGATAAAAAACGCATTCCCCGCAAATGCAGGCACAATTAAGGGATAGTAAGTGTTGATCCAACCGAAACTGTGAAACAACAGGTATTGGGGAATTAAAACGACGATGAATGGAATCATCAACGACGAGAGCATGAGGTTGAAAAACAATTCCCTCCCCTTCCACTGCATACGCGAGAAGCCATATGCGACGACGACACTCGATAGAATGGAACCTACGACTGTGCCCGCTGTGATGGTGACCGTGTTCAAGTAAAATCGAGCAAATGGAATGTACGAAAACACGTCCGGAAAGTTGGCCCACTTAAACGGTTTCGGCCACCATTGCGGCGGTAGGACAAACTCTTGCGCTGACGATTTCAAGGAACTACTCAAGAGCCACAAGAATGGCAATATAAAAGCAACAGAAATGATGGTAATCACTAAATACTTGATAATGACACCTGTTACAGATGCGGCACTAAGCCTTCCAGATGCTGTTGGCCGTTTACCTTTCCCTGCCTCCAAATCAGATGTCAGCGTCACTTCAGTTTTCATAGTACGTATACCTCCCTAACATGCGGCTGACAAAAGCAGTACAAATCGCTGTAACGATAAACAAAATCCATGCAAGTGCGCTTGCGTATCCCATGTTGAAAAAAGCAAAAGCTTGTTCGTAAATGTACATTCCATAGAACAACAGACTTCCTGCGGGCGCGCCATCTAGACCACCCGCGATAAACCCCTGGGTAAATGTCTGCAACCCGCCAATTACACTCATGATCACGTTAAAGAAAATGACTGGGCTTAAAAGTGGGATCGTGATTCGAAACAACGCCGTCCAAGGTTTGCAACCATCTAGTTCCGCAGCTTCATAGACATCTTCCGGCAAACCCTGCAGTGCGGACAAATAAATGATGACCCATGGACCGGCTGTCCAGGCGCTCATGAGAACAAGGCCTGGTATGGACCAATGCGGATCGGAAAACCATGCCGGGGCTGGGATGTGCAAAAGTCGCAAAAAGGCATTGACAATCCCGTAAGAAGGATTGAGTACCCAGACGAACAGAATGGTTCCAGCTACGGCTGGAAGAACACTTGGCAGAAAAACGACCGTACGAAAAATGGAAGCAAAATAGCGAATTTTGTTCAGAAGCAAAGCAATGGCGAACGACACAATCGTACCAAAGACTACGGACACAATTGTAAAATACAGGGTGTTTCGTATGGCTTGATAAAACACGGTGTCACTACTGAGAATTTTGATATAGTTTTGCAATCCAACCCAGTGTGCTGGACTAATGACGTCATAACTGGTGAAGCTGTAGTATAGCGAGGACAACAACGGGTACGCCATAAACAAAAGATAGCCAATCAACCATGGGGAGATGAATAACAACCCTTTCCCCATTCGTCTAAGCTCACGCTTATCCTTGATGAGCGATACCATGGCATTCACTCCCTTTTGAATTCCGTCGACTAAACGGATGCGCCGTGTAGACACTAGATGCCGGATTTGGCACGGGTTTGAGCTTTATTCAGCGCCGCTTTTGGAGATGAGGTAAGGGTTGTGACTTCGTTTTCCGCAGATGTGCCCTCTATTTCGACCGTTTCTGCATTGTTCGTGGCTGGAAATTCAGGTGTCAAATTTGGATGGAGATTACGCTCTTCGATAAATGGTTCAAAGCCAGGATCTTTCTTAATAAGCATCGGCGTCGCTTGTTTCAAAACAGGATTGGAGGCCGGAATCCATCCTGTCCCAATACACCAATCCGCGTTGTGTTGAGGTTCGCTCAACCATTGAATGACTTTGAGCGTTTCTTGTAGATGAGGTACCTTTTTAGGAACCACCCAGGACCATCCAGAAGCTAGATAGTCTGTTGTTCCACCTGCAGGAACCGGCGCGGTCGCCACGCCCCAATCCTTTCCAAATTTAAAGTTCGGCGCGTATTTTTGTAAACTAGGCAATTCCCAATCTCCTGTAACCATAAAGGCCAATTTACCGTCGACAAACGGATCCATGCCATTCGGTGTAGCAGATAGGAAATTTCCAATTGCATTCGGACCATACTGCTTTGCCCACTGTTGCTCCCATGTCACCGACTTCAGCATCGCAGGGCTGTTGAGCAATATTGTTCCATTTGGCGACTGTGGTGTTCCACCGTATAGATGCGCCCAGCCGAATACATTAAAGCCGTATCCCTCCCATGGGATAAACCCCATCTGGGTATATGACTTTCCTTTTTTGACAGTCAACTTTTTCGCGTCGGTCCAGAGTACGTTGAATGTCTTGGGAGGGGACGAAATTCCCGCCTTTTTCATCAAATCGATATTGTAGTAGAGCATGTTATCTGGATCCCAATCCACAGGCGCACCGTACACGTTCTTTTGGTACATTGCACTCGCCCACGCACCACTTGGGTAGTCCTGTTTTGATACACCGATTTGCTTTAAATATGGATTCAGTGAAACGAGTAAATTTTTAGAGGCCCATCCGGCTGTGGTCGTTTGGTCATTGAGTATAATGTTCGGTGCTGTTCCAGAAAGTTCAGAGGCGATCAATTTGCCAGTGACAAACGCGTAACTGGACTGGCCCGGCGGTAGAGGAATCGGTGAAAAAACCAGGTGAATGCCAGGATGTTGACTGTTGAATTCCTGCGCTATTTGAGGAGCAACAACGTAATTTCCGTAGGTCCAAACGGTGATGGTCACCGGTTTGTTCGCCTGAGTGCCACATCCGACCAAGCCTGACACAGTTGCTAAACTTAGCCCGCAGTAGGTGACAACTTTCAGTCTTCCTCGTAAGAACTTGTTCATTCTCCCATGTCAACTCCCTTCTCACTTGTCTTCACTGAGCCGACATCTAACGCATTAAAATAGAACCACCTATTTAAAGGATAAGTCGTATCCCCATTACCAACGGGATATAAATTTCGAAACCTTGCGTCCCCATAAGCTGCCCTGTATTCAGACGCAGACATGCCAGTAATCCTGCGAAAACAACGACAGAAATACTTCTCGTCTTCAAAACCTAACGCATAGGCCACCTCCTTAATTCCGGTCATCTCACCGTATACCAAAAGTTGGCATGCACGCTCAATGCGTTTGTTCATGATGAACAAACTTGGAGACACTCCCGTGTACTCTTTCACTACGCGACTCAAATGGGACTGTGTCCATCCGGCAAATGAAGCAAGTTCGGAAATCCTGAAGTTTCGATCCAAATTTTCATCGATAAACTGCAGCACTGCCTTTAATTGCGGTGAACAACAAATTGACACGGAGGGTTCTCTTTGCGCTTCCTCCTGACAAAACTCTGCGTTGAGCTCCTCTAGCACAACACCTAACATCCGGTTACAGCGTTCTTGCCAACGAAAGTTCTTCTCATATGCCATGTTCAGAATGTTTTTTAGAAGAGCAGGCAAAAGTGTATTATAAGAAGTCATCCACACTGCGCGGCGCAATAGTTCCAGTTCCAGTTCCAATTCAATCTGTTTTTCAAGTGTAAAGTGGACAAATAAATGCCTCGTGGCCTCAACTGGATCGAAAAGATACGCATGCTCTTCACCTGGACGCGTGATGATAAATCCCGGGGAGGAGACCTCATACCTTCTATCACCCACCATATAACATGTATTGGATTTCTTGGGGAAGTACACTAACTCAAATTCAGGTATTACCCTTGGTTCCAATTGAGAGTCCGGTTTCACAATAACCTCCCCAGCGAAAACGATGCTTGGAATGCTGCTATTCGAATTAAGATGCCTTGTCACACTCATAAATTAGCCCCCATCACAAGCAGGCATCAGATTATGAAAACGTTATCATTCTTCAACTCTAAATGAACGGAAGCTCTTGGGCAATAAATTAGATTGATTAAAAATTGGATTGGTTTGATACGGTGTTTGTAAGCACAATTCACCTCCGACTACTGCGATCCTTTTACATGAATATCAAATGAATTCAATCATTAATGAATACCCGGTGTATTAAGGTAGCATCGCATGGCCAAGCGGTACATCTCAAGATGTGGCTGAAGCGGCGGCCCGGTCGTTTCTCCAGCTTGTCCTTTCCTTTGGCAGTTCCATTGTATCGACCAATTTGTCTATACTTTTATGCAGGGACTTACCATGTCACTGAATTTGGATCACCTCCCAATCCGATCTTCGGTGAGTTTAGATCTTCAGATGCTCAATGGTGGCCTTAACCATACTAAAGGACGTTGAATTTGCGACAACAGGTTTCCGTACGCAGCTTAGTTTCCTGAAACTTATGCAAGTGCCCGCTCGGTAATTCCACTTGCCCTACCTAACCGACTATTAGCGGCTAAACCGCAGAATCACATTAAGGAGGCATAGAGATACGTGTGATTTTATGCATTTGACAAAGTTTTGCTGTAAAACCAAACCAACCATGTGGATGCGTATTTCACATCCAAAGGGTGTAATCCTAGTAAATCCTTATCGAACTGCCCAAGAGCGCAAAAACATAAGTTCAATGGGAAACAATTTGCAAATGCGATTTATAGTGGCTGTAAACTTACCTGAATAGAAGTTTCCCATGCCTTTCTTCGCAAAATTGATTGTTAAAATGAGTTATAATTTGGAATACCAAGTCAAACGTGATATATCGGGTTTATCTGGATATGCGTAAAGATTCACTTCACCTAATAGTGCCCCTTGTTTAGCATAGAACTTACACGCTCGGACGTTATCGTTTTGACATTCGATTTTTAATAATTTACATTTTCTGTACCGGCACCACTCTATGCATTTAAGAAAAATGGCAGAACCAATGCCCCTACTCCGATAATCGTAATCAACTCTTATATCCCACAAAGCTGCAATATCCCTTCTACCTTCAAGAGCGTTAACTCCCGGGGTGTCATAAGCAATGACAGCCCCTCCAATTCGCTTTTTTTGATCAAAGGCTGCAATTACGCCCCAGTTTTCTGTATCCCATCTTTTTAACCATCTTTCCGGACCATTCTCCTTTTCAGAATCAAAGTCAACGCAATAAGATTTTTCTACTGGGACTTCTTCAAGGATTAGCCCTCCGAGCCCGTTTCTTAGCTGGTTTACTTCTAAGATAGAATGAACAGTAAATGCAATTGGGACTTTCCCGTATTCTTGCAATTTCGTCGTATCTTCAAATGTAATTTCAATGTCTCCCATATTTCAGTTCCTTTATCCACTATCATTTGTTTTATTTACCATATACACTGCAATGCTGTTTGAGGCGTTAAAAAGCTACAGCACATCCAAGGCTCGCTGAAGAACGGGATCCCTGCCGCAGATAAGATCTTCCCGAGTTCTTTTAACCAATATATCCGGCGCCATCCCAATGCCCTCGAATGGTTCTGCGGATGGCATGTAAGCGCGGATGGCACCGACGCAGAAGTGAATATCTCGATAAGTCCAATACTGCGGTTGTCCAGTACAACCTGCTGTAGGTTTTCCAATCACCGTGGCACGTCCTGTGTCTTTAAACGGCATGACCAAATCCTCCGCCGCTGACCCAGTGTCCTGGTTTGCGAGGATAATCACTTTGGCGCGATAAATGCAGCTTTCAGGTTGAGTATAGTCGCTTTCCCAACGTGCAGAACCATTCTCTAACACGGCCAGACGGCCGCGTTGATCAGTATGTCTCCGGTGCAAATAACCGACATTGGGTGATGTTTCAGTCCACCATCTGTATGGCCTTTCCATAAGCGCTGCAATCAATTGGGCCGGGGTACTTCCACCGCCATTGTTGCGAACGTCGATCACGATGGCACGAGCATTCACGAATTGCTGTACATAGTTTAAAGCGTCATCCTCGAAATGTGGTTCATTGAACGATGGAATGCGTATGTACCCAACTTTTTGGTCCACAAGCCATTTTCCTTCAGTGTGTGCGTCTCGTGAACTGGTCTGCATTGCCGTTTTGAGTTCCCATTTTGGAGGATGATATTTGACTTCGCATATCTTGTCAGAGAAATCACGGACGAGAAGTGCCGCGGCGTCAGCTTTCCATATTGTTGGCATTTGCCCCTGCCATTCTGTTTGCCGGGTTTCTGGACTCGTGCCTATCAAATAGTCTTCGAATTTTTTCATCCATTCGTCGGGCGTATGTCCATCAATGGATTCCATCACATAGCCCACTTTAACTTCGCGTACTTCACTATCCACAACAATCCATTGACCATCGATTTTTTCTAAGAGAAAACCAAGTTTAGCACCACCTTCATAGGCTGTAGCATCGGTACACCATGAGTGTCCATTTCTAAGGCCCGTCATACATTTGCGGAGAAAGTCCATAAAATCTCTACGTTCGTCAAGTTTTAATCCTACATCAAGCCATTCCCGGTATATGTCGTCCATTTGATCGTGTGTAAACGCCGCATCTTCCCAGTGTGCGAAATATTCGCTGATATTGCGGTATAGCCTCCCAAGTAGCCAAGCTCGTTCCTCAACAGAGAGATGGTTCATTAAAAATTCCTCCTCGTCTCGTACTGATTTCATATAAACTGGAAAAATACAGTGTGATCGACAATATTTAAGGTGATAGCCGTCACTCTTTCATCGTTCCGTCTTGAGCCATGATTTGCGCTTGCTCCGAAGCGTAATTTCGGATAACTGGCATGAAATAACCGATAACAGCTACAACCATCTCCAGAACGCCCGTGCAAATCAACAAAACCGTAACGCCTGACCACTGAATCATCCATCCTGAAAATGCGCGTGCCAATGGTTCCGAGCCCGACATTAAAACAATCATAAAACTGATAACTCGCCCAATGAGGTGTGGCGGGATAATTTTCTGATTCACACTGGGCGCAATGGTGTTTACCACCGCTTCCGTGATGCCAATCACGAGCATCGTACCAATGAGTGGCCACAACGCCCGCGTAAAGACGAGCCCTAGAAACGCTAGACCTTCGAAAAAACAAGCGAGAAAGGTCATTCTGGGTGTTGGTTTTTGAATTCGAATGAAAGCGAAGAAGATTGCTGCGAATGCGCCGCCGATCCCAATGCCCATATTCATCAAACCAAACCCTTGTGCACCCAAATGAGCTTGTTTGGCTAAGAATGGAATCGCAATGAAAGTGGCTTGTACGCAAGCATTGACCAAAAATGCACTCAAGGATGTCGTTAAAATCAAATGGTTTTTGAGTACGTATCGAATACCGACATGGATATCGGATAAAAAAGATAGTCTCTCTTTTTCTGCTTCATCCGCAGATGCGGCGGGAAGCGGTTTGACCAAGAGTAGAAGCAAAATGGAGCAAACAAACGAGAGGCCATTCGCGACAATAACAAGTTGGTAACCCCATTTGGAGATCAACGCGCCACCAAGAACGGGACCCGCAATCCCTGCGACTTGAACACTAATCATCAACAATCCAAAGGATTGCGTGTATTGTTCCGAAGAAACGAGTCTTTGCTGAAACGCTGACTGTGCAGGAAAAAATACCGCATCCATGCAGCCATAGATGATGGCCATCATAAACAACGTCCACATGGGCGGCACACCGTCAAAGCTCATGACAACCAGAAAAACCATGATAAGTCCGCGCACCGCATCGGATGCAATCATGACCCATTTGGGATTCAGGCGATCCGCAATCACGCCGCCAATGGTGACAAGCAAGATTTGAGGCAGTGAAATACTCGCCATGATCGTTCCGAGAATGAAGCCCGAGTTTGTTTTCTCCACGACCATCCAATTGAGCGCGAGTAGAAACATGGCGTCGCCAAGTCCTGAAATCAGTCCACCGCTCCAATAGGATAAAAAATTCTTATTTTTCAAGATTGTCGTATTAAAATGCATGAGATCCATCTTCCCGTAGTGCAATTGTGTAGCTACGCTATACGCGCTGAATACTGAAAGAACACATCATCATGTACGTCGTACGCCTGCAAATTCGACGTGCTCCTCTAAGGGATGAGCCTCAGTTTTCTTACAAATTTATCAAGAAGGGAAAGCGCATTCATATGGAGTTCCCCTAACTAGCTATAGAAATAATTTCCTGGATGAGTTTCATAATACCTCTTCGGTTCTGGCAAGTCTACGGTTGGCTTCATTGAGGTGGACGGCAATCTATCGTGCACTGTCGCAAATCATATGTGGTTGTTTATGTGTCGTCCTTCAGAAATTGCAGTATTTTCTCCCAGGAATCGGCCTGTGCGAAGGCATCGTCAGTCGGGTTCCCGCCAAGATCAAAGGGTCCATTTCGACTTGTCGTGGGATAAAAAGGGGGAAAAATGCTGTGACCAGCTTTCGGGTAAAATAAGTGTTGATGAGCAAATGGGTGACCATGATCATCCAACCTCTTCATGACCATGTCCGCTAAATAGGACGACGGTCATGGAAGACCGCCCTTCACGGCCTTCACATGGAGGTCCTCCATCACCTTGATTTACGTCCTGTAGCTCCACGATGACATCAGCCTTTGTGCGGGCGTGATCGTCAAACAGAACGTTTGCGCCCATGCACCAGCGCCACTTTTAGGCAGAATGATTGCGGTACGCCATCTTCAGTAAACATCACGCGAAATGTCTCTTTGCAATCTGGAGCGGCGGACTGCAAAAATGAGACGAGTTTCTGGCGCATTTCTTGCGTCACACCTGCCCGCTCCACATCGGTGAAATGGTGGGCGGCAAAACGGCATGTGACGATATCGAACGAAGCGTCGTCATATGGCAGTTCTGCCACGTCTCCCACTTGGAATTGGGCATTGCGCACACCTTTGTCTGCTGCAAATTGGTTTGCCACCTGCACCATTTCCTCGGTGACGTCGACGCCATAACAGAATTGCACATGTGGAGCAAACGCCAGCGCGGTATGTCCGGCGCCTGCGCCGATGTCCAAGACGGTTTCTGTGCCTGACAGGCGGATCGAATTGACCATGAGGCCAAGATCTTCTCCTTCAGCAAACAACGGGGCATCACGATACTTTTCGGCATTTTTTGCAAACTGCGAGTCGGCAGTACGCAAGATGATTCCTCCTTTTGGCGATCACAATGGGATTGCGTTGATTTCATGGTACGTCATCAGACGGGAGGTGTCGAAGATATGTATGCTATCACTTGGATAGGTTGAGCCTATAGCCCTGTGCACACAAAAAAGAAGCACCGACAAAAGTCGATGCCTTTTTTTCTGAAGCCCATCACGTACTTGCAGCCACGAGTTCATTTTGGTCAAACTCAATCAGGCGACGACTCGCCATGATGAACGCCATCCGATCCCCGGAATCGAGTGCACGGTCGACCTCTTGCATCAGCTGTTTGCGATGAAAGCTGCGTAAGGATTGATCTATGACCCATTCTGCTTGCAGAGACAGCAGTTCTTTGACTGCTGGATCCATCTCTGTCTTGGTGGTTTCTTCTAACACAGCTGCATATTCTGGGCAAGTGGAACGGTCTTTAAAGAACAACCCAACGTATACATCATCGTCTGGGTGTTGATATAAATCAATAAACGCTTGCTCAACATCGGTTGTGACCGGTTTGTTGCGACGATAGTATCGAAATGGAGCGACATGGACGCAAGTTGTAGAGACGACGATCACCCGGGAAAAGTGACGAAAGTTATCGACAAAATGAACACGCTGTAACACGTTATCGCGAGTCATCATATACCGTAACAACATTTCCGCCTCACGACTCTGCAAATCGTAATTGGCCAGAAACCAGCGCAGAAAATGTTTCTTTTCAGCCACAGATACGATGGTTCCCATAGCCATTCTCCTCCCTGTTTCACATATCTCCGATAATTCGGCCAAAGTGCAGTGAGCAAATGTGAGAATCCTTTGTGTATTATATTCGGGTCTTCTGCACATTTTTCCTGCAGACGTCTGTTTTTCTCAACATTGCTCTCCTGCCGTGACACACTGCCGAATATCAGGAACTCATTGGACGTTGCGACGACATGTAGACAGCCATCCATTCGTTGAGCGTGCGCTCGACATTGCCCGGAATTGGGCCTAGGCTTTGTTTGGTCAACAATTCACGCCAAGCTTGAAAATCGTATCCTGAATGTAAGCCACGTGTGACCGTGTGCTCAAGAATGCGATAGATGCGGATGGCGCCAGAACTCTTAAGATCCGCAAATTGCGCGAGGATACCTTCCACTTCGGCATTGTGAAGAGTGACCATCACCTCGAAATTCGGCTGAACAATGAGAGACGCTTGGCTTGGGACGCTTTCCTCCACCAAGCTCATCTCGTCTTGTGTTAGTAATTCTTGACCGAGATTCGTCATTTGAAACCACACTGGACCAGATTCTTCATCAAAACCTGTGCGAATGACACCAAGGTGGGTCAGCATCTTCAGGATGCGTTTGGCAAACACATCTTCTCTCGTGTCGTAGTAAAAAGCGGTCACCATGTTCCCGCACGCTTCGAGAACGGACGCTTTCTCCACCCACTTATCGCCGATTTGCCGCATCACTTCTACAATCTCGCGCAGTCGCGGGATAGGGCGGCGATAAAGGCGCAGATAAAAGCGCAGCATGCGTTGAAGTTGACGGGGTTTCGCTAAAGCGCGCCAATCTTGAGCTTGGTCGGTGATTTGAAGTGTTTGATCCGCTTGTTCGCGAATCAGCTCCGCGTCGTACGCAAAATCGTAGAGCAAAGCGAACCTGTCTGGGTAGTCATGTGCTCTGCGACCGTAGCCAAATCGCCACTCAGGCACGGTCAAGTCTTCAGGCACCTCGAACAGTTCCATCAGTTGCTGGGTGTTTCGTTTATACATCGCACCCTCTGTTGTCAACGGAACGTCGTGATGTTGTATGTAATCTATGAAGGTGGTCAAGTCGCTGATGAGGGCAAAAGCCTCCTCTTGTTGAATCAACGGCTCATCTTCGCGTGTGGACAACTTGCACATGAAGTTGTCACGAAGCTGTTTGCGTATGGCTTCCCGCACGTCGTCGGGTATGACATAGGTCGGACGCATCGATTTTTCCGTCCGGGAAAACAACCAACCCTGGGATAGCGCCGTGTCAAGGGCATTGGGCGGAAACTCGTTGCTGGTAAACAGGGCCGCCACTTCTTCTTGGGAAAAGTGTGCACGGTTGGCCAGCGCCAATCGGGTCATGGCTTCGCGCCAATCGGTGAGCCAACGGGAGACCATCGTATCGAGATGTGTCTGCCAGCGCATGTGAAACAGAATGGTTTGCATCAAATCGTGTTTGGAGTGCAAAGAACAGGACAACTCCTGATGCACGGCAATTTTCCGCAACGTAGTGACCGACGCGTGATTGAGACATTCACTCAATTTCAACGTTCATCATCCTTTCTTTTTCCATTTCAGCGGCCGTCATGGTCTCGTAGGTGTACCCGTGTTCCAACAAAAAGTGTTGTCGATGGCGCGCGGTCTTCTCTTCGACCGTCTGCGCGCTGACCAATGTGTAAAACAATCCACCCTCTGCTTTGGGGCGCAGCAAGCGGCCAAGGCGCTGCGCTTCTTCCTGGCGTGAACCAAATAATCCGGAGATCTGGATGGCCACATCGGCGTTGGGGAGATCGACTGCGACGTTGGCAATGCGCGAGAGGACGAGGCAGGAAACCTCGCCTTTGCGAAATGCGGTATATGCTTTCAGACGATCCGCCTTTGGCGTGTCGCCAGACAGCAGCGGGCAATTCAATTGGCGCGCCACTTTCGCCAGAAATGCGGTATAGTGCCCCATCACGAGAATTTGTTGATCGCGATGGCGCGCGCATAGCGATAGAACCAGTGGCAACTTATCCTCGTTATCGGCTGCCAGGCGATGTTTTAGACGAATGGGCGCAGCATCATACGTCTTTTGTGCAGCGGCATTGAGTGGGACGAGAATTTCCTGACAGCGAACTTGAGACAGGTAGCCTTGGCGGACGAGATCGACCGTGTGCACTTCGTAGCACTTTGGCCCAATGAGCGTGAATACATCGCTGGCGCGCCCGTCTTCGCGAATCAGTGTCGCACTGAGACCCAGTCGGCGTGCACTTTGCAGATCAGCAGCCAGGCGGAACAAGGGTGCAGGCAACAAATGCACTTCGTCATAGATGATGAGGCCCCAGGTGTGTTTGGTATAGCGCCGCAAATGGTGGAAATCGCCGTTCTTGCGGCGGGCGGTCAGGCGTTGGTACGTAGTGATTGTGACGGGGGTGGGCGTGTTGAAGCCGTCGTCGATGGATACGATGTCAGGCGTCAACGTCGTAAAGTCGAGTATGTGTTTGTGCCACTGCGCCGCGGATGCTTCGTTTGGCACGAGCACGAGCGTATGTACGGCCAATACGGCCATCACGCCGACGCCGATGACTGTTTTGCCTGCGCCGCATGGCAGCACCATCACACCGGATTGCAGATTGCCATCCACGAAGCGGGAGATGGCTGTGGATTGATATGGACGCAATGGCTTGTCTTCGCGCAACTGAACCGAGAGGGATTTGCCCGTGGTTGTTGCTGCCGTTGCATCTGCGACATGGAAACCGTGTTTTGCCAATGCGACTTTGACAAGCGCGATGGCTGTGTGCGGGAAAATCATGCTGTCGGGACCACGCGAGCTTGCCTGTTTTGTCACGGAGGGTAAGCGCTGGATTTCGTCCATCACTTTTTTAGCGCCAGTGAGGACGACATCGTTGCGATCCGTTTCCAGGCGCAGTTGCCCCCACCTCCCCATTGTCTGTACCACGTGTTGTTGTAAGGTTGACGGGAGCGGTGTATTGGTGTGCGTTCTTATAAATTGAATGACTTTGGCTGCAGACCATCCGGTGCGACATGCATTCCACAACTGTTCATGTGTCAATTTGTACACAAAGAACGGCGGTCGTTCGTGTATGCGCTGCGCAAAACAATCCAACTGATGGATGATGTGCATGTCGTCGCCGTGATCGACGTAGAGCGTGTCCATGCCTTGCGGATAAATCATGCTTGCTCATCTCACCCTGCCATCTGATTTGCGATGGTTTTTCGTTGAGCGTTATGCAACGCTTAAGTTAAATGTATTTTTAATGAAATTCATGGAATGTATACCTATTCAGAGGCAAAAAAATAGGAATCCGCTTTCACGGATTCCATACAGGAGATTCTGCTAGGAGTGGAGAGAAATCAGAACATAACACCCTTCGAGAACCAGAATACTCCTCCATGGAAGCGCTGTCAATAGTGAATTTTACAGTTGATCTGCAAGTGTTGGGTCGGACGGTTTCGCTCCATCTGGCGAGCGCAACGCTTGTTCCAACATCGCCCGATGGCGCAGAATCCAAGCAGCGGCGCGGATTCGCCAAGCCAGTCCCCACTGTGGTCCCTGGCTTTCTGGTGTGATGCCCGCTTCGATGGCCTCTTCGGCCGCCTCGCGCACCGCAACTGTCAAAATGAGATCCAATAGATGCTGGCGTTCAAAGTCCGTGACGCCGTAGGCATCGACGAGCAATCGCAATTGCCTGGCCCGATCCGCCAACGGCGGCAACCCGACCATCTCTGCCACATCATCGTCATGCAACTGCGGAAAGAGCCAGCAAACCCGCGCCAGTTCGACCATTGGGTCCACTGGTCCCGCGAATTCCCAATCGATGAGCGCCAGCGGCATGCCATCTCGTGTCACCATATTCCAAGGGGCGATGTCCCCGTGGCTGATGACGCGGCGCGCGCCGCCCAGTTCGCGCAGGAACCATGGTTGCCATTGCGCGTCTTCAGCGGGTTCGAAGGAGGTAGTTGCATCGTGTAACCGACGCAGCATTTGCCCAACCGCGACAATGGCTTCATCACGCCATGGGCCAGGGTGGACAAATTCACCTTCAATATAGCTTTGCATCTCACGGCCATCCGCAGCATATCCGATGGCCGTTGGCGCGGCGTCAAAGCCAACGTGTGCCAAATGGTTCAACAAACTGTGTACGCTTTCTGTCCATGGGCCCGTTGGCCGTAGAACGACATCTGCTTTTCGATTGACCGATTTTTGCGTCGATAGCACGGTTTCCTCATTGCTTGTCATTGCGTGGTTTTGCTGATTGTCTTTCAATTTGTGTCCCCTTCCGTTCAAGGGGATCTCGCAGTTTATAGGGCGTCTGATGCGTTTCTCCCCCGAATTTGCGCCCGAACTACAATGGTTATGCTGCTCATGGTAGCAGAGGTAGATGTTTTTTGACAGACCGTCCTGCGTGATGCATTTTGCATCTGCACAACCATGAAAATGTGCGCCAATCCGGGGAACATGGACGGCAGCTTTTAGGACGCTTTATTTTTCATAGGACAAAGTGGCAACAGGACAAGACGCCAGACCCATTTGTAGGGTATATTGAAGCAAACGGCTGTAACATGGCTGTAACGTTTAGTACATATGTATCGTCTAAAAATGTAGAGAATGACTCCACTCCCACTTCTCCTACTTGAGAACTTTGGTGAGCGTTGAGATAGATTGGAGTGTGTGGCAATGAAACGAAGGGCAGCACTAGGGGTATCCATTTTATTGGGCGTTTCTCTGACCGGATGTGGAACGTTTGACCTCGGCAAATACACAACAAGCCACAATACACAGAATGGTGTGAATTCGACGACTACCTCGGTCCAGCCATCACAACACAAAAAGGGATCTTCATCCTCTACAAAAGGAGAACAGTCCAGTGACACAGCGCCTGTCACTGTCAAAACCATCGATACGCCACAATACCCTTCCTTCGGATTGGGAGCCAGTGGTCCTGCGGTGTTGGCCTTGAATGAACGATTGGCGGAACTCGGATATCTGCCTGTGCAAATCCAGGGAGGGCAGCAACCGCAAATTTCCCTCGCCAATATAGAGAGCCCGCCGCAAGCCGCTTTCAGCTGGCGCTATACGAATGTGCCATCGGGGTTGGAACAAGAATGGCAACCCAACACGTTTACAGAAATGACGCGCGGCGCAGTCATTTCTGTGGAACACGACAATGGTCTGCCGATAGACGGCATCGCCGGACCGGCGGTTTGGAACGCGATTTTAGGGAGTAGCGCAGCGCAGAACACACAGCCATACACATACGTACTGGTGACGGAGAACCCAGCGCCAGAGACGCTCCGTGTGTGGAAAGACGGCACATGGGTTTATCAAGCATTGGCCAACACCGGTATTCCGCAGGCTCAAACGACAAACGGCACCTTTGCCGTCTACCTGCGCTATCTGTCGCAAACCATGACCGGTAAAGACCCAGACGGCCAGCCTTACAGTGATCCTGGCGTACCCTATGTGAACTACTTCAATGGCAGCGAGGCAATTCATGGTTTTGAGCGCGCTTCGTACGGTTCTCCGCAAAGCCTAGGCTGTGTTGAATTGTCGGCATCTGACGCCCAGACAGTCTGGTCGTTGATAGACTATGGCACGCTGGTCACAATCTCTGGACACTATGTCGCGCCATCACAGACAAACCAGTCTTCAAGCAGCACCGATGGAACAAGCAAACAAACCTCGTCAAGTGGGACGAGTGGCTCGACTCAATCGGGATCGAGCAAGACAGGTGCAACTACGACGACTTCGAAAGGTTCCGGTACATCCAACGCGACAGGTAGCGGCCACACCACAAGCGGAAACGGTTCGACTGGCAATGCGACGGGTTCCGGCGCTTCGAATTCAACGGGCACGGGCAACTCGACAAGTGGAAACAATTCGACCGGCAATTCGACAGGAACAAACAGCACGAGTGGAAACACGACGAATACTGGCACCGAGAATGACACGACCGGGGATGCGAACAACACGAATACGACAGGTGCGACCAATGTCACAAACGCGAGTGGTACGGGGACGACTGATACAACCGTTCAAGGCGGATGACCCCCCTCTGAGGCGGGTGGTTGTGAGCCAGTTCAGTTCAATTGCGCGTGACCCTGTGTTGTCAGATTCGTCTGACAACACAGGCGTCAAATGCTCATATATCAACGATGTTGTTTCGATAGGCTCGTACATCGACGACCGGTCCTGCGCTTCGTGAAGGGCAACCGGTTTTCGGCGCACAGCAACAGTCTTAGATGTCCAATCCGTACTCCAGCATGATGTGTCTTTCCCTCAAACCAGAAGTAATAATCTTGCTTATCGCGATATTCGCGTGCCCCTTCGGCCTGAAAGTCGTGTAACGCAATCCAGCACTTCCTTGACTTCCGTTCTATCCTCATAATACAGTTTTTTTTGATGAAGACTGATAGAGCACCAAATCTCGCGAATTTTATGAGAAAATGAACACGACACAAGTGCATAAATGAATTTTAGAAAGAAGGTTGTCCGTGCGCTCAGTTAAAATCCGCCCATTTGTTCCCTCTGGGAGTGACTATCCCCTTGCCCAACGTTTTTTTGAGGATCTCGGTTTTAAAAAAGTGTATGCAGACGATGGGTTGAGCATCTTTCAAAATGACGAACAGGAATTTTTCTTGCAAAATTTCAACAACCAGGAATTTCAGGACAACTTCATGTTGGAATTGCGTGTCGAGCATCTCGATGATGTGTGGAGACATATTCAAGATACTGAGCTTGAGAAGAAGTATCCCATCCGTGTCAAAGCGCCCGAGGTCTACCCTTGGGGAAGTCGGGAAATTCATTTGATCGATCCGGCTGGGGTATGTTGGCATATCTCTGAAAGTGTTAAGGAATAAAATTCAGATGTAATCGCTTGTGGGCGTTGTTGCTGAACATTTTAATGCTGAGCTAGAGAAAGGTGATCGACGAATGAAGAAATGGTTAAACAAGTTATAACATAGTTCCCAGACATGTGCGGGTATCCCTTGGATTCGTGGACCGCCTGCTGTCATTCTGCTTTTTTACTAAATTCATCAGGAATGCGGAGGTTGGAAAGCGAAGATGAGAAATGAAAAGGAAATGCTCGATTTAATTATCGGGTTTGCAAATGATGACGCGCGCATACGCGCGGTGATGATGAACGGTTCACGCGCCAATCCGGCAGCGCCGAAAGATATCTTTCAAGATTACGATATCATCTACTTTGTGACGAGTGTCGATGAATTTGTGCGTGATCGCAGTTGGATCCAACGCTTTGGAGAGCTCATCATCATGCAAACACCAGATGAAATGGGCATCCCTTCACCGACGGAAAGTGACAGTTTTGCTTTTCTCATGCTCTTTCAAGATGGAAATCGGATTGATCTGACACTATATCCGGTGGATAAATTGGATAGCCTGGAACGGGATAGCTTAAGTGTTTTGTTGCTTGATAAAGACCATATCTTAGGGCCGCTTCCGTCTTCAAGCAATCGGGATTACTTGACGGTTCCACCAACGGCAAAACAATTTGCCGATTGTTGCAATGAGTTTTGGTGGGTCAGCACGTACGTGGCCAAAGGTTTGTGGCGGCGTGAACTCCCTTATGCAAAATACACGTTTGAGCGTCCTGTGCGGGATATGCTGACATTGATGTTGCAATGGGACATTGGGGTTCAGACCGATTTTGCAGTCGATTCCGGGAAATGCGGCAAATATTTTTCTAAGTATTTGGAAGCGCGCCAGTGGGATGCATATGTGAAGACCTTCGCCAATGGCGAGTATGAAGAAGCTTGGAACGCGCTTTTTGTCATGTGCGATCTCTTCAGAGAGACGGCGGTCAAGGTGGCGCAGCATTTTGGCTATGCGTATCCAGATGATGACGACAAACGGGTCAGCGGTTATCTACGGCATGTAAAGGAACTCCCGCCAGATGCACAAGGCATATATGAGTAATAAGTAAAAAGACCTGAAGTCGCTGGAACCGATAAGGGCATGCGCCCTTGTCGGTTTTAGCATGTTCCTTCAATTTATCTAATAGTGGTACTATTGAGAGCGTTGAATCTAAGAAAACAGTAGCGGGTACCCAGTAGGATCTCGTGTTCTTCCGCTCGGGTACTGACAGAGGAGGCCAGCGACAATGTCATTCATCGCAGGAGAGCTCGTCACCGAGACGCTCGAGTACGACGGCGGTCGGCAAGTCACCGTGTACGTCCCTCCGGATCCGCCCCAGGCAATCGTGTTTGCCGGTGACGGTCAGTTGATCTCACAATGGGGTGTAGTTCTCGAGGCGTCCGCCGCACCGTCCACAATGATCGTCGGCGTGCATCGACTAGCAGATGAGATGCTGCGGCTCCATGAATACTCGCCAGGCTTTAGCCCGGAACGATTCGCGGCACACGAGAAGTTCTTCGTCGAGGACGTCCACCAATGGGCCCGGTCGCGTTTCGGAGTTACGCTGCCCCCCGAGCGCACTGCGGTGTTCGGTGTCTCCGCGGGTGGAGAACTCGCGCTCGCCATTGGCCTTCGGCATCCAGACATCTACAGTTCGATCTTCTGCGCCTCGCCAGGAGGGGGTTACCGACCACCTGACGTGATGCCGAGTTCGATTCCGCGCGCATACCTCGTCGCCGGCACGTTGGAGCCGTTTTTCCTCGATAACGCGACGCGGTGGGCGGCTGCGCTGCGCGATGCAGGTGCGGATGTGGAAATGAGAGAGCGGGTCGCGTCGCACGACGATGTGATGTGGCGAGAGGAGTTCCCGTTGATGGTGGCGTGGGCGTTTGGACGATAAAACATCCGCCAAGTCCGGGTACAGTGGTTCGACTCGTATCCGACCGTTCCTGAATTGGGACTTCTCTTTCATGAAGCAGCGAAGCATCCCGATCCGCCATATATCGACTGTCTGAACATTGATGATGGACTTGATTTGGTTCTCGAAGGTTGGGAAATAGCTCATTATGGTAATCACTCATGTGATCCAAATATCTGGCACGTGGGACCATTTGAATTGGCGACGTCCCGAACTTCAACAACGATACGGAACCCACGGGTGTCTGTGTTACTTAAGCGGATTGTTGGTGCTGTTAGCCACCTTTGATTTAGCCATTGTTCCACGACACCATTAACGGGGACGAATGCCCCATAAATCCATTTCTCATACGGAGAATGCTTTGGATTTTTTTCAGTCCCCCCGAATTCTAAATACTCACTGAATATCAAGTAACTTGTTCCACATTGACCAGTACGGCGGCCATTGTCCCCTATCAATGTTGATAATCCAAGAGGTTTGGTGTTGCCGCGCCTTATCCGTGCGCCATACGGATGAAGAGCCCTCGTTTGATCGCACCCAAAAAAGATGTTTGCTTTTTTCATCCCACATAGGCTGAAAATCCCCCATCCCTTCAGGTGGAGTTGTAATTTTATGCACACTTTTATTTTGAAGCTGAACATTGTACAACGATGGCAACTGTTCCAGAGGAAGCTTCCTTTTAAACTCGCCTTCTCGTACTCTAGAGACAGTCAATGACATATCATCATTCCATGTGAATGCGTTGTCCACGAACCCCTTTGGTGTAAATGCTTTTACAGCCCTAAACTGTGGTGCAGAGGCAACCGCAATTCGTTTATTTTCAGTGATAGAGCGCCCACCACCTTGGATAAACGCAAGTTCACTGGATTTTGGTGCCCACTCAAACCAATCATTTCGGTCAAGCATTTCTGCAATGGGAATTAGATGTTTGTCATGGACAGACAAGACACACAAGATATTGCTGTCTGCTGACCAGGAGGCAGTTGGATGAACAATAAACGCAATCCATTTTCGATCAGGTGACCACTTAAATGTCGATGTTCCAATCGCCAATACCGTTGTACCCGATAAGCTAACTTCTTTGGGCAAATCGTAAAATACAACGGCATGATTGAGCAGTGATTTATCTCTAGTCAGTGGGATCGTATACAGGTGTGCGCGTGTCCAACCATCTGGGAGCAAGTGAGCTGATGAGGAAACCATAAAGCCACTTCCATCCGGCAGCCATGCGAATTGCGAGACACCCAGGGACACATTCCTAAACCCTTGTTCTCGAAGATTCCGCATATCAATGTCATTTAAAAGCGTTCCATTTTGAAACGCTAAAATATCAGAATTAGGTGACCAGGCAATGTTCATGTCACTGTCGCTTTTGTCAAACGCGAATACCATCGTATCTTGATGTGTCTTGAGATTTCTTACGCGGAGCGTGTTTAGTTTGTGAAATTCCGTGTCGTCGGTGACAACGTAAGCAATCCATCGCCCATCGTATGACCATTTTGGAGAAGACACGGACTTGTCTCGCGTGACCTGTCTCTCCGTATCCTTTGTTTTTACCCACAAATTTCCGTCTCGAATAAAAGCGGCTTCTAAGTTGTTATCATTTGATACCTGAGCTGTAACAAAGCTGGGGTGACTACATAACAATCCCGCCAAAAGCCCTAGCACTAGTAATTCAGTTCGCAACCAGAATCCCTCCAATGGAGGGTAGTGTATCCAACGCCACTTTCCTTACGACAATTAGGTGGAATAAAGGAATTATTCTGTCGCATTACTTCCTACGGCGATACCCCTATATTGTATTTTGGGTAGTAAAATATTGATAACGCTTGTTAATGGAATTTCCTTAAATGGAGGTAAAGCAATGCAGGGATACAACGTTGTGATGATATACAGCAGGGATATGGGGCGGTTGCTCATGTGCAAACGATCAAAAAATCCATATCAAGGCTTATCTAATCTGGTTGGTGGGAAAATTGAATTTGGCGAAGCTGGTATGGATGCCGCTTACAGAGAACTGTTTGAAGAAACCGGCATCTCAAAAGAAGATGTCATTTTGCATCATCTAATGGATTTTACATACTACTTCCAAGCTTGCTATGTTGAAGTTTATGTTGGCAAATTGGAGCGGGATGTGCCCGTCTATGGAGATGAAAATGAACTGTACTGGTCTGATTTGAATCAAGATTTTTTTGACATGTCCTTATATGCGGGCGAAGGGAACATTGGGCACATGATTGAACAAGTCAACATGAGCAAAAATATCATTTTTACTGATTGATACATCTCTGCGGGCGGATCGATTATATCCGAAATCCTGCGGTGGTAATTTAGGGTTGCTGCGCCATCCGCGATTGCTCGATCCGGCTGATGGCGCGGGTGGTATCATGCGCAGAGGTCTATTCCAACAAAGGCTTAGCCCCAATCGCTTCTTCTGTTGACCCAGGGGAAGGGCGTATTTGGAACTGGTAAATGAAGTGCGCGACAGATTGGCCCCCACCCTTCTTTTGCATTCCATTCCAATAGCCTATGTGGCGGAACACTACTTCGCACTTTTGCATTGTGCCGCTCGTAGGCCGCCATCATCACAGATGGATCATCCCACTTCGTTGTTCCGGCGAAACGTTCCAACAAATCCAACAATGCCCTGCCTTCGTTCCAATCCGGTGCAAGCGCCATGCGTGCTGGTTGTAAAATAGTTGCATTGACACTATGCCACCACTCTTTTGCACTATCGCGTACCGACAACAGCACCAACGCATCTGGATTCGCTTCACTGATTTCGCGCCAAAACAGCGACGTTGGCCAATCGACCGCAGCGACGTATCCGTCGAACAACCTGTCCCAGTCGATAGCTTCATCTTTCAACGCTCGGTTCCAATCATCCCCAAGATTGAAAGGATGACCAGGAATGGTACTCATGTGATGGCATCGACCACCAAGTAAATGTTCAAATGCATATCTCTGCGATGATGTGCCTGTTCGTGGCAAGCCAGCGCCCACAACTCGGAGTCCCATTATGCAGATTCCACCTCTCATGTTTGGTGTACCGTTGTTCCACCTGTCTGTTGGTGAGGTCAGCCGCGGCGACGAGCGATATGAAGAACGGCTCCCCAGTGTCGGCGAACTGACTTGTTCGGTCGTTGATACAAGCGGTCGCGAATTTCACTATACAATCTTTCTTGTTTCCACTCCTCCATGAGGATGTGTCCGGAGAATGTTTGAAGAAGTGCGATGTATTCATCGACATTGTACACGCGTTCCCAGTCGAAGTGGCGAATGTGTACAACCTCAAACAACCCGCTTTGCTCGATCTCGCTTCCTTGCTCCGCTAACTCCCCTGGGCGTGGCCAAGCGGTGCTCGTGGGGACTCCTTCGCCGATCTCGTCGTAAACGTCTTGAATTTCAAGGAAAAAAGGGTCCCCATCATCCGGAAAGACATGGCTTGCATTCCAGAAGGCAAGGTGCCCATCGGGACGCAAAACCTGCCAGGCCTTGCGATAACGAACTGCAGGGTCAATCCAGTTCCACGCAGTCGCGGCGAATACCAAATCAACGGCAGTTCCTGTCGGAAGCTGCCAATCCTCAAAATGACTTTCAATGACCTCCACGTTCAATCCAGAAAGATTTTGGCGGGCAACCGAAGCAAGCTGTGCTCCACGTTCAATGCAGGTGATGGCAAATCCACGTTGCGCTAATGGAAGCGTCGCTTTTCCTGTTGCGCAACCGATTTCAAGAAGATGAGCACTTGGCTTCAATTGAGCGGTGTTGATTAAGTCGTCGATCAGCTCTTGAGGATAATCAGGCCGAACCTGTTGATAAATGGATGCTGCTTGATCAAAAGTCTGCCGCAAACGATTTCGCTCATTGTCCGCAGTCATCAGATTCGCTCCTCCCATCAACCTTGGCAAGGGATTTCGACAGAAGGTATACGTATCCTTCCAGAATGTCACCATTGTGATAAATATACGGAACACTAAATTATGGCCGCTATTTCATCCAGAGTCAGAGGTTTGCCCTGAAGTCCGCCGGAAGTCGAGACAAACCACGTGGAAGGTTTTATCCCGAGCGCTTTCAACATAACTTCATGGGGCGCGAAGCCCTTCTACGGGGATATATCCGTAGTGAATTCATCGCACGCGGATTACCACATATTGTGGTGGATGGCTCTAATCCTATCGATAAAGTAATAAGACAGGTCGAAAATCACTTCTTGGACTATCTGAGCTCTAGTAAAAGAGCGAGCGAGTAAGGACCCCAAACTGGCGCAAAAAAGAAATTGCCTCATTCTCTTCACCAATGTAGTCTATGATCCGTTTAAGAGGCTGTTCGATTAGAAAATCTGTGTCCAGTTCGTATCGAGGATGATCAACTGTGACTTTCGCAGCAGGGCAACGAAGATTCTTGGATTGTGATTTTCATGAGCGTTTTGCAGAGTGATCGTGAAATTAAATAAGATTGTCCTTACTTACATTCGATGTGTAGATATGAACATAATCGATTTTTAAAAATGCTGGAAATTGCGTTTCCTTTGTAGGTATCCCTGCCATTCCACCAACCGCATTGTTTATTGTCAGATACATCGGCTCATTTGGTACAAACTTTGTTATGTGGAAAATCTGTTGTCCATCAATGTACCATGTCAAATCGTTCTTTTTCCAGACCAGTATATATGTATGATAGCTGTGAGACAAATTAAAAGGCATGATCGCCGTCACTCCGACACGTTTGTAAGTTCCAGTCGGAGCCGCGTGAAATGTGGCATATGCGTTGTTCTTTTTGGATCCGATGTATTCCATCATATCTATTTCAGGATAAACAGGGCCTTCTACCGGTTTGAGCCATAAAGCAGGGAATATTCCTTTTCCAGCCGGCAGTTTTGCTCGAATCACCACTGTTCCATATGTAAATTCAAAATGGCCTTTGGTATCAATTCTTCCAGAAATATAATCTTTTCCGTTATAGGGTGTGTGGTCAGCCTCAATCATCAATTTTCCATCTCGGATGTACACATTTTCCTTGGAATAGTATTGTAGCTCATTGCTATAGGGCCATGATTGTGACACTATGCTCCATGCTTTCAAGTCTGACGATGTATTGAACTCTTGGTCAAATGCTGGTGACCCCAGTGGAATAAGATTTTTTGTTGGTTCGATATGTGTGATATGGATTACCTGATTAACACGCTCTTTAGGAAGCGTTAGAACGACAGTCACGAAGATTGGGATTATGATTGTTAGTAGCAGGAAAATTCGAGATCTGGCCTTTTTCGATTTAAATTTTTGGGGGAATTTCATCACTTGTGTATGACCTCATTTATTTAAACTAATAGGAATTTGTATTGTATTATCGAAAGAACGAGGGGGTTCATTAAATGGCTGTATTTCAGAAAATACCATGCCTCCCTCACGGTTGTTTGAGGTCGATTTTGAGGTGGTGTCCCATATGAACATGTTGGGACACCACCCCAGAGTTATACTATAACCGAATGTATTCTCCCTTTATTGCACCGAGCATGCTTTGTACATTTTTCGTATCAAAAAGAACGGCCGCATTCTCCCCAAGTAAAGTATAATCAATATCTGAATGATTTGTTACCACAACGGCGATATCCGAGTTTACAATGGCAGTTTTCGCATCTCTAACATTGTGATACGTCTCCCCCTGTACAGTTACACTGGTCACATGGTCATCCCAGATTGCTACATTTGCACCAAGCCGGTTTAGCTCTGCAATCAACTCAAGTGCTGGAGATTCCCGTACATCACTAACATCCTTTTTGTAGGTGATACCAACGATAAGAATATTACTCCCATGGATGACTAAACCTCTTTCATTTAATAGCTCCATGATACGTTGACAAGTATACCGTGGCATATTTGAGTTGATGTCACCAGCTGTTTCAATCATACGACTTTGCATATTAAATGACTTCACTTTCCAACTCAAATAATATGGATCAACCGGAATACAGTGTCCCCCTACACCACTACTAGGGTAAAACGGCATAAATCCAAATGGTTTAGTACTCGCTGCATTGATCACTTCCCAAACGTCAATGCCCATGTTATTGCAAAGAAGTGCCATTTCATTCGCAAAACCGATGTTTACGTATCGGAATGCATTTTCGTATATTTTGGTCATCTCCGCGACAGATGGGGATGACACTTGGATTGCATTGTTTCCGAAGTACATACAAGCGATCTTTCCGCAAACTGCAGTCATCCCGCCAACAACCACGGGTGTATTTTGGATGTTAAAGTTTTGATTCGCAGGGTCGATCCGTTCCGGTGAATACGCTATGAAAACATCCTCGCCAATTGTAAGTCCTCGTTCTCGAAGCATTGGGACTAAGATTTCCTCGGTAGTACCTGGGTATGTGGTGCTTTCCAAAATCACTAAAGCACCTGGCTTCATGAAATTTGTCACATCGCTACACGCGTTTTCTACGAATTGTAAATCGGGATGCTTGTATTCATCCACTGGTGTTGGCACACAGATAACAATGACATCTGCATCCGATAAATGATTCGCGTCATATGTTGCAGTCAAATTCCCTGAATGAATCAATTCACGAATGGATTCGGACGTAACATCATCGATGTAGCTTTCTCCACTTGTAATTTTATGAACTTTATCGACCGAGAGGTCATACCCGATTACGCGGAAGCCTTCCTGTGCCTTGGCAACAGCATTTGGTAGACCAACATATCCTAGTCCGATAATCGCGATTTTTGCTGTCTTATTTTCAATCTTAGCCATCAATATTTCTGCGTGCATACTCGCATTTTGTATCGAAATTGCCATAACAGTTCCCTCCCAATTCTTTTATCTTGTGCCCCAACCTGTGACTTTCAGAGTCGCCAAGGCATATATTCGTAGCGGAAACAACAGCCCTAAATGAACAATTCCATAGAGTGGTGCCAATAAAAATACGAGTGGACGTTTCAAAATGTAGTACACATTTCTGGCGTAAGCTGATAGGCAGATATACGCAGCATAGTAGCTGATCAAAACCAATCCCATCGTTCTTTCCTTAAGTATGACACCTGCGAACAATGCAATCCCAAAGGTTATCCACAGTGCCATTTCTAATATGACCCATACCAAAACCTTTGGTTTTTTGAATCCCAATTTAAACGCCAGCAGACTTTCCCTGAAAAACGATTTATTCCAGCGTACTTGCTGTTTTACAAACTGGCGTAATGTGGGTGGAACGTCGGTTAAACATATCGCATTTTCCTGGTAGACTGTTTTTCCTCGCTCAATTGCGTAGTTCGTTAAACAACGATCATCACCGAATTGAACAGGTTCTCCCAAGAAGGTCTGGTTCCGGTAGCGTTCCAAGTTATCTAGGATTACTTCACTGCGATAGCAACTAATTGGACCAGAGCAGACAAGCACATTACCTGTTACTGATTGAGCGGCACGTTCAACACGAAATGCATTATCATAACGCATATCAAGTAAACGTGTTAACCATGACTCTGTCCGATTTCTCGCATTGATGTGGCCTGTCACTGCCATAACCTTTTTATCCCGAAAAGGTATCAGCATTTCTTCTACCGCATTTGGGTAGACATAGCCATCTGAGTCGGTGGTGAAAATAATGTCTCCTGTCGCACGTTCAAATCCGTAGATTTGTGCATGGCGCTTTCCCCTATTATCTTTGTAACGATGGACGTGTAGGTTTTCGGCACCGGTTTGCTCTTTTAATAGAAGAATTGCGTGATAGGCCGACAAGTCTTTGCTACCATCATCGATGAAGAAAATTTCATGCACTCGATGTGTCTGTCTTAGCAAACTTTCTACAGTGCTGCGTGCCGCTTCTTCCTTTTCGTTGAATGATGGAACAATGACTGTGACTTTATAATCCAATGCATCTCCTTTAAATGGCTTGTAAAAAAATGAAAGTACCATTTTCCCCAGCAAATAAGTAACCATGACTGAACCATATATTCCAAGCGTGAAGTCGATACGTCCATGAGCTTTTGAATTCACATAAATCATGCCCATCACAAAAGCTAAAAATAGTACAAAAATAAAGAGCCGACTGATGAACGACGTAGGTTTTCGATTTCTGTTATCTTTTAGCAATGGTATATTCGAATCGTTCAGTTGGTGTTCAATCACTTTTGTTTGCTCCTTTTGTTGACGTGATCCATATCGGCGGTCGTCACTTACGAACAATCTAGACGTTGAAGATTGAACCGCTTGGATTGTTCGTTAATAAGTTAAGTAGTAAGCGACGGATCACGTGTAATTCCCTGTGCTTTTTGCGCCTTCCACGCACGCACGTAGTTCGGTTTCGTCGCCTGACGAGTGCGGCCGATAACAAATCCATCGTCGTCAACATCGTCTGTGACAGTCGATCCTGCACAAATATAGACACTGTCCCCAATCGTAACAGGCGCAATTAGATTCACGTTCGATCCGACGAAGCTGTCATCCCCTACGACAGTCCTGTGTTTCTTTTCACCGTCATAATTTACGGTGATGACACCGCAACCAACGTTAACATTGCGTCCGATTTGCGCATCTCCCACATAGGCCAAATGACTGACTTTTGTATTGTCACCGATTTCGCTGTTCTTAATTTCTACAAAGTTTCCAACCTTGACATTATCGCGCACCTGTGACCACGGGCGAAGATAAGCAAACGGACCCACTTGTGACTCGTTGCCAATCACGCTGTCAAGTGCCACCGTGTATTGCACGACTGTGTTTTCCCCAACTGTCGTGTTTACGAGGCGCGAATTGGGACCGATTTCAGCAAATGATTTTACTTTTGTCGTACCAAGCAACATCGTCCCGGGAAGCAAAGTTACATCCTGCTCTAGCTCTACGTCGCTCTCGATGTATGTGTTATCTGGATCCTCAATGGACACCCCGGCACGCATCCACTGTTCTAGAATGTTCCGACGGCAAAGTTTTTCCACATGCGCTAACTGAACTCTGTCGTTCACACTCGCGATTTCATCGACATTCGATACCGAAACAGGCACGACTTTTTGATTGTCAGAATTCAAAATCCCGAGCGTATCCGTCAAATAAAACTCTTTCTGGGCATTGTCCGCTTTTAACCTTGCGATGGATGATTTGAGCGCATTTACTTCATACGCATAAACTCCTGTATTGACTAAACGATTCGCTCGTTCCGCTTCGGTAGCGTCCTTCTCTTCAACGACGCGAACAATTTGTTTCTTGTCGTCCAAGAAAACGCGACCGAAGCCTGCAGGATTGTCTACTTCGGCGGTCAACACTGCTACGGCTGCTTCCTGATGCCATTGCGTCTCAAACAATCGAAAAAGCGTCTCTGGTTGTATCAAAGGCGCATCACCGTACAACACAACGACGGAATCCGTGTCATCTCTCAAATGCGGCAAAGCTGCCCGTACCGCATCTCCTGTTCCAAGTTGTTCTTCTTGAACAGCGATATCCACCCGTCCCTTAATCGTTTCCGTGACAGCTTCTCTTTGCTGACCGACAACAACGATAATCTGGTCTAAACCAACTCGATTCAATGTATCAAGAATGTGCATGATCATCGGCTTGCCACACACACGATGCAACACTTTGTGTGTTCGCGACTTCATCCGTGTACCATGGCCGGCCGCTAGCACAATTGCGCTTTTACCCATATTATCCCTCCGTGCCTGCTTCGAGTTTCTACTTAAAAGATTGTGATAGAGAGTCAATAGAAGTTGGTCTTTGTAGTCCTACACTCATTTCTAAATCATGACGCCGCCTAGATTGTGCTCGTCCACATATTGGGTTTTCATAAAGATAGACAGTGAGGCGTCAAAACTACTAAATTCGTTCTCATCAGACTCGCAATCAAAATCATTCGTATAATCCAAATGTTTCGTAAATATGTTTGCTTTCTTCTGCTTAAAACTTGTGTGAGACCAATTGTTGTAAGGAACAGAAGTGACTGCATAGTCCGTTGTTCTGACCCTGAAGCCCTGGAATTGCATCAGATTCGTCATTTATAACGCTCGTACATATTCCCGTTGCCATCCCCTGTACATGTCCAAGAGAGCACTCCTTTTGTGTAGTGAATAGCAGACCATTCAGGCTCCAAGATAGAATTTTGCAGCTCTTTCAAACCGCCATGGGGGTTATATTACAGCCATTAAATGTACATTTGACTGTTTAAGATACTGAACACGTTTCATTTTGAGTGGCTTTACCTGGTCACTGAGTGTATATAAGTGAGGATTCAGTGAATGAGCGCTGGATAGCGATAGTGCTTGTTCTCTAATGCGCCTTGAGTGCTTTTTTATAGTGGATAGCAAATCGGTAGTGGTCGTTCTTGACGACGAAGGAGGAACTTGCACCGATAGAGCTTTTTCCATGTTCGAATTGGCTTGGTACTGGCGGTCGAACAGTGTTGTCGACGCAATACTCTTTGTTGCAACAGTTGCAGAATCTGTAAAACCTTCAATGACGTTTCCCAGAACTTTATTCACCGATAAATCCCCCCTTATGAGTTGTCATAGTGATTCGGCATAGTTCGACAACTTATGAGGGTCGAGACATTATCTTTTCATTTGACCAGTTCAACTGGCCAAGACGATTCTGAAGTTGGAACGTCATCTTGGCCATCGTTCACAGCGGTATACTCAGCGCTCCATCAATCCTCCAGAATCAAATGGCCACGGAGAATTTGATGGAGCATTATTGGCGGACGGAGGAGGGGAAATGAGGATATGATAAAAATGGCTTTTGGCCTAATGAATGTTCGCCTGGCTATGCCGGATCAATATTTAGAGTGTAAGTGCAGTTAGCACCCCTGCGCTATCCTTGAAATACAGCACGTTGTCTTCAGAGTTGACAAATATACTGTTATTGGGCGCGTTCGATGATGAACATGTTGACAGTCCAAGATACCCCGCACTCTGAATTCCATAGTTCCGCATGTTCATGACACTATTCCAGCCGCCGCCTGAATCATGGCTGATGTACTTCGCATTCAGATGGGAGTGATCCATGATCATATTCGCGCCAGATATATTTCCGTTGGTAAACGCTGTTGCCAAGTTGATATATTGATTTCCGGTCATCAGTGTATTGGTTGTTGCGCTGGACAGAATAATACCAGTTCCAGATGCTGATCCGCTGTTTTCAAAACGGTTCCCAACAAATACATTTCTATACCCATTATCCATAATTCCGTTTGTAAATTGCTCAAATGTACAGCCAATGACGATAATATGGTCAGTGATTGTAGCAATTTGTACCGCTGTTGTGACAGCATTTGTACGACATCCAATTAGTCGGTTGCTGTTTGCTTTGTTTTGAAACAAATACCCTGTTCCAATTGTATTCGCGGATCCAGCATTGACAGATACGTCCGTCATGGTGTTGTAATAGCTGGTGCCAATGTCCCCCTGATCAAACGAGACACCTGTGAAATTCGTGTTACCCCCATTTGATTGAAGGATATTGATTCTTGAAGCGACTGATTGATATACCATAGAGAATTCAATACCAATCGTGCTATTTGGATTACAGATCAGTGTAAAATCGGTTAGTTCGATGTTCCCAACGGGCGTTCCTGTATTGTTAATCATCGCTTTCCCTGATCCCGTATGAACAATGGTTGTGGCATTCCGTCCTGAACCACGAATGACAAGTCCAGAAATGAGTTGGATGTTTTGCACGTAATATGTTCCTGGACCAAGTTGAATTGCTCTTCCATTTGCCATGTGGGCAGCTGATGCAAATGCTTGCGTATCATCTTGCACTCGGTTTACCGACGGTGTCTGATAGTTTCGTATATCGATCGAATCATGTTTTCCACCAAAAGAAATATCACTCATTTGATTCCTACCTTCCGATAAAACTAAAATACGGTTGTCACAGAAACCGTTGGCGTCCTATTGCGCTATTGAAGTTCTCAAGAACGGGATGAACTGTTCGTCATACGGGATTCGTTCTACGTACTTCAGTTCCTTCGGCAGTTGGAGAAAGCGTTACAAAAGGATACACATGGAAGAAAATGAGGGATTACGCGTCTTGGTTCGTACACTTGCGTAAAATGTCCTAGATGAAATTCATGAGTGAATCCAAAGGACCTGAGCGTAAAAATTTGCGCTAGTCATTTTTGGGAGGAGAAACAAACCTGCAAACACGCGCTTACAGGCACCGCAGATGCAGGTTTGTATTCTCGTTTTATAATAATCGCATAAGACAACTGATTTGCGACGGTCAAATGCTGATTTTCATAATTAGGGGCTGCTGAATGATCTATGCAACGGCACTGTTGATGGCAAAATCCAGTGCGATGAGTTCGGAGAGTATGAGACAAAAAAGAAACCGTAGCCTCTTCTCA
>NZ_JBHUCX010000019.1:0-11221 GCF_042678105.1 Alicyclobacillus fodiniaquatilis | reverse complement strand
TTTGAAATCTGCATCGTATTGTTTTGTCATCGTAGACACCTCGAATCAATTTACTTATTTTCACATTCTTGATTCGTTGTGTCCACACTTTTAACCTAACACCACATATCAGCATACGAAGACATGGGAAGCATCCAATGACCCAGAGTTCGAGACGAAAAAAAACGAATAGAATCGTTCTACCAACAACCACCTACAGACGGACGAATCCTCTGTTTTGACGAGTTCGGCCCCCCTAGAGGTGCAACCATTTCCGAGTCAAGGGTGTTTCAAGAAAGCGCATCCTGAGCGATTGCCAGCTACTTATCACCGCAATCACGGTGTTCGGCATCTATTGGCGGCGCTAGATTTGAAAGATGACAAGTTGTACGATCATACTTCGAAGCACAAAAACACCGAGACATCTTGCGATTCTTCAAAGTCCTGATGCGACGTTATCATCGTACGGAGCGATTGTACATCGTTTTAGACAATTTTTTCCCACACAAACATGGGAAAGTGGTTTTGTGGGCTGCCGACAATAACGTCGAGTTGGTCTTTACCGCGACAAATGCCTCATGGATGAACCGGATCGAATGTCACTTCGGTCCGTTACGCAAGTTCGTACTGACAGGAAGTGACTACAAGGACCATAAAGAATTGGCCCAAGCAATTCAAGCGCATATCCGGTGGCGAAATCGCCACAAACGGGACGAACGAATTTTACGGGAACAAAAGAAGATCAAGGTTGCCTGATGTGGTACTAGTTTGTTTGTTGATGCTGGAATAGTGGCGATTACTGCTATGATATCTCCGTTTACAGAGGATCGCAAAAGGGCACGACATATGTTTCCTATCGGGTGTTTTGCGGAGATATACGTGAAATGCTCACTTGAGATTTGCGAGCAGCGCGATCCAAAGGGGTAATATTTAAAGGCGAAAGCAGGAGAAATAAAGGGTTTCACAGGAATTGGTTCCCCTTACGAGATTTCAACTAGCCCGAGCTCGTATTAGACACTTCTCTTCAAACTATTGAACAATGTGCGTGTAAAGTCGTGAATTACCTACACGAAAATGCTTTCTTATTAAATAAAACAGCGGTTGTCACTTAATGCTTTATCTCAGTTCTGAGGAGGCGCCAAAAGTTAGACACATCTCATTTTATTAAGCTGCAAGGTCTGAACTCGTTATTGTAGCGGGCTCAGGCCTTTTTTGATTGATGAGAAAATACACTATGGTTTAGGCTATCCGACGTATTTTAGTTCTGATTTTAAGCAATAGGATGCCCGAGACACCAATTTCCACGTTCCAGTTCCAGTTCCAGTTCCAGTTCCAGTTCCAGTTCCAGTTCCAGTTCCAGTTCCAGTTCCAGTTCCAGTTCCAGTTCCAGTTCCAGTTCCAGTTCCAGTTTCAGTTTCAGTTTCAGTTTCAGTTTCAGTTTCAGTTTCAGGTGATCAAGCGGTTATGTTGTCTGCCTTTGTTACTACAACCCTAGTTGTGAACAACGGTTGTAAAAATTGACCCATACCGCGAGTACATACTTGAACGAATGCAAGAAGGATGTCTCAATGCAGCGGTTATCTATGACGAGATTGTTGAGACGGGTTACGACGGAGGCATGACGCAGTTGCGGGTTTTCATGCGACCATACCGTCCTATCATGGAAGCGAAGGCAACGCCGTGATTTGAAACGCCGCCAGGCAGACTATAGTGGATCCGTAAAACTGTCCTCCTATCTGGTGTCCAGTTTTACGGGTACAGGTCCACTATAGTCGTTCTTACGGATATGCTCATCAGCCATACGACGATCGTGTTCCCACGATATATACTTTTAGCTTGGCAGCATCGTCGGAGCACCGATGATCACACCTTGGGAATCTGTTCCGGGCACTATGTGGAAGTCAGTGATTTGGATTGGGCCGTTGCGTTGAGCTAATTGATTGAACTTGTGAACGACGTGACCAAGAAGACCAGCAAGCGCATCTCAAAACTCATCAACCGTCAACTACAGAAATGGACTGACGGTTTACCCAGCTACATCAAGGCATACTTGCCGATTTTGGTCTGCGAGAGTTGAGTAATAAAGAATTCCTTATCTATCACTGAAAATACCTGTCTATAATATTATCCAGTTGTTGCATGTCGAGTACTACTTCGTCATCATCGGCTTTCAAAACATCGTTATACATAGCCTGCTGCTTACCGCTTACCTGATAATAATGAATCTTACTTGAACTAAAATGCTTGGCTTCCAAAGCTAGGCTCAGCATGTCGGATGTATTCATATTGGTTCCAATCAGGAATTTTGGCAATGCTCGAATGACTGCTGGCAACTTAGTCATAGAAGTTGGTTTCATCACTTTACGGGCGATGCCAATCAATGCTTCTTCCTGCAACTGCTGACGACCATAGTCACCATTGGCTAATGAGTACCGTTCATGTACTACCTCCGTCACCATCTGTCCATCCATTGCGTATGTACCAGGATTAAACTGCTTACCTTGATCCTGGGGATACCAAGCATGTGTCAGAGTAACTGGAAACGGTATCTTCATATTGATCCCGCCAACAGTATCCACGATATCTTGTAAACCCCAATAATTCGTGATCGCATAATAGTTGATGGGCAATCCCGTTAAACCACTAATAGCATCAATTGCAGCCTGTATCCCTTTTTGAAGTCCGTGATCAGCCTGGTCAATATACATGACGCTGGTCAATTTAGTATACCCATATCCATCCATATACACTCGGGTGTCGCGGGGGATACTTAACATGTTGTAACTGTTATTTTTTAAATTCACATGAACGATGATAATAGAATCAGAATGTCCTGCTCCATCTTCAGTTCGCTCATCAGAACCGATTAACAGAACGTTAAAAGTCTCTGGAGCAGCACTGACTACTTGTTGATTATATTTGACAGGATTTTTCGTCGCTTTAGCAGTATCCTTTGATAATAATGGTGGATTCTCAAAATGATGCTTTGGTTGGAGGCGATAGTACTCATAAACGCCCATGGTCAAACCTCCAGCGATCAGCACGGCTAGAGTGCTTAGCGTGTAACGTAGAATTCTGCGTTTAGGTCCAATGGAACTTCTATTTGTATTTTTAACGTCATTCGTCGGTAGTGTCATTGGTATCCCTCGCTAGAGTTTTAATCACCCGATTTTTGTACGTTGGTTCCGTTCTCAATCAGAGTTTGGATAGGTACCTCAAGAGCAAATGAAATGCGCTCCATAATATGTATTGACGGATTTGCTTGGATGCCGCGCTCAATTGCACTTAAGTAGGATTTTGCGATATTTGCTTGGCGAGCTAGACTAGACAATGAAAGTCCCCTTTCCATACGAAGTTGCCGAATGCGCTTTCCCATCATCTAATGCATTCTCCCTTCCCTTCACGCGGGGATTTTCATATACGGTATATAATTTGGTGTGGAAGCAAACTAAATTTCGTTCATTTAAAATAAAAATTTGTTCTTTAAAACGAACATAATGTTATAATACCTTAGACGAGTTAGCAAGGTATGTTTTTGGAAACACAGTTTTTAGATAGGGTAATAACGTGTTGTCGTCTATAACAAACAATTGCATTACAAGAAGATTGGGGGGCTCAAAAATAAACAGTACTACTCTGATGAGGAATTTCCTACATATGCTCTATACGGATGTTCAGTATTTACCAGGAGATAGAACTTTCTATTCACAACTGTTACCTGTATTAGAGCAAGAGGATATTATGCCGCAAATTTATAATTTGCTCAGACATAAAGGAAAGTTGAGTCAAACACCGCTAGATTTTCAAATGAAACTTCAAAGACGTCGTGAAACAACAATGTTTCAGAATATGTACGTGAAACGCGAAACAGAACAAGTACTTAGGTTATTTGATAGAGTTGGTATCTCGGCAATATGGCTCAAGGGTACACGCTTTGCAGAGCGCTTTTTTGGTGACTTAGGGGATCGTCCAACATCTGATATCGATATTTTAGTGCCGAGAGAGCTATCTAACGAAGTTATTTCAGCACTTTTGTCTATAGGATACGATGGTCCTCATAATGACATCCCTGGACATTATCACGAAACATTCATCAAGCAAACTAATGATTTGCATCCCTTAATATTAGAGGTTCATTACAATGTCATTAGGACCACTGATGGGGACGTCAATCTGAAAGAGTTTTGGGAAGAGGCACAAATCATTGAAAGCTATCAATGTATTTATGAGTTGTCCATAAATCATACTTTCTACATGGCGTGTATTCATGCTACTAGACATTGGTTTGAATCTGAAAAAACGCGTATTGATATCCTCCAAATACTAAATAATAAAGATTTTACAGTCGACTTATTCGAAATTCTGAATAAATCTCGGCGAGATGATACTTTGTCTCTTGTATGTACTGTTCTTTCTAACTTGTATGAGCTATACCCTTTTCTTAAAGGAGTGCAGTCGCTTCCTCATGGATTGGAAAATAACCACTTTCGAACTAGGTTCCGTTCGAAGGTGGCTCTAAACTTAGCCATTATTGAGGGTTGGCCAAGGAAAATTCAATATCTCAACAGGTGGCTATTCCCACCTGCACAAGAAGCAAGGTTATGGATTCGTAGAGGAAGAAAAGAGCATGTTGGTTTTCTACAACTGTATGTCCTTCTCTATTGGCAACGATTGAATAAACTGATTTCGATACTCACCACAGCAGATAACTAACAATTCTTCATCACTTAATTGCCAAACTGACAAAGAAAGATTGGGTCGAAAACACACAAATAACTTCTCCAGAACAAATCGTTCTTTACAAAGAACGATTTGTTCTCCATAATGTCCATAAAGCAATACAAAACAACCTAAAAACCGACCACAAACTCATAGGGGAGAACAAAATGTATCAATTGATGGTCAAAATTGGGGATCACCTCATTTCGATGACAACCACGTCATCAGAGGTGCAGGGGTGGGTGTTAGAAACATACTGTGTGGTGGACACAGGCGATGAAACCAAGGTTTGTGATCTACATCTTCACATCGAAGCTGGCTATGGTCTACCATTTGCCAACCAAGCCTACAAGGTGTCTGCAGAAGAAACATCCATCATCTATGAAAGACTGGATTACCAGTTAGCAGTAGAGCGAGATTTCACGCGAGCGCTCTTGAAAGTCAACGAACAGATCTCCCTCAAACACGCCATGATGAACTTGTACAGCGCATTTATCGTTCATCGCAATTGGGGTCTGTTGATCCACTCTTCCTGTGCGATTGATGGCGGGCGAGCACATCTGTTCTCGGGCCATTCCGGAGCTGGCAAATCGACGGTCGCCAGATTGTCTCATCCGCGCATGTTGTTGTCGGATGAAGCGACCATCGTGCGAATTCGGGCCGGACAGGTAGATGTCCTTGATTCACCGTTTCGCAGTGACACCACACCTGAATTTACGGCGGAATCTTTTCCTTTGGCAGCTATCAATTTATTGCAGCAATCATCGCGCATATTCCGTAAACCGCTCACGACATCAGAAGCCATCTTGCGCATGATGGATAAGTCCTTCTACTGGGCGTTCAGTCAGCAGGAAACACAAAACATTTTGGGATTATACAAAACGCTTTTACATGTTGTACCGGTATATGAACTTGAGTTTCAAAAAAATGATTTATTTTGGGAGGCCATATCATGAGTCAACAATATCGCTGGAATACATCTGTCGAGTCCGCCGAATTAGACGAAAATTGGGTGGTGATGAATTCGGAGAAGTTCACCATCTCCAAATTGAATCCTATTGGAGGCTTTCTCTGGTCAAAACTGCAACAGAGTTTGACCAAAGCGCAACTTGTTACAGAAGTGATGGCTGAATATGAGGTGTCTGAAGAAGTGGCCACGGCGGATGTGGTGCGTTTTTTGGATCAACTGACTGAATACGGGTTGATTGAACAGGTAGGTTGAGCACATATGCAGGCCACTGTCGAAATGATGAAGCGGCACATCCAAACCCGTGGCTGGCTGGATGTGCCAGCCCAAGGTGTCAGCATGTTTCCTTGGATACGTGAAGGGGATATTTGCCGTTTTACCTACGTGAAACAGCTATTGGATATTCAGCCGGGTGATGTTTTGCTGTTTCACACTGAATCAGGTCACCTCGTTGGTCATCGGGTGAGGAAGATGGAGACGGTCAATCAAAAAGTGGTGTTCATTTGTAAGGGAGACTCCAACCTGCAAAACGATGCGCCGGTCTACGAAGATCAGGTGATTGGCCGTTTGGCGTATGTCCGCAAACCAAAGATGGTGCTGCAAATGGATGGCTGGATTGCGGATCTATGGAAGCGTTTCGTAAATCTCACGCCCCACCCTTCCCGGATTCTGCGCTGGTATTTATCTCGACAGGCAATGCGTCGGGAATGAAGGGAGTCTTTCAATGATGGGGTTGGCGTTGCGAAACTTTTTTTCTGGTGAAAAAGACACAGTGGATAGACCAGCATCGCTCAAACAGATGTGGACACCGTTTCTTCGCATCATGCCGTATATGTGGAAAGTGCGGGGAGCGTACTTTGCGCTTGTGATCATCATGTTCATCAATCTATTCGTATCCCTGTATATTGCCTGGTTCCTGCAAACATTGACCGAAGCGGCCATACATCAAGACTTGGGGAAATTGCATTGGATGTTACCCGTGGGCATTGCCGTGGTTGTTGTATGCACCTCATTTGTCTTTGCACAAAACTATTTGCAAGGCGTCGTTGTCTGCAAAATAGAACAAGATGTGCGCATGGACTTGTACCAGCGAACATTGCGCATGAAGACAGACCGGATGGAAGCGCACCAATCCGGTGATATTCTTTCGCGAATGACGTATGACATCGGGGCCATCGGCGCTGCGGTTGGGGTGTACGTGCTCAACGTCGCCCGCTTGATGCTCACCGCCATCGGCGCTTTGATTTATCTGCTATTTCTCAATTGGCAGCTCACGCTCATCTGCATCTGCTTAGCGCCGCCAGCCATCTTTGCTGCGTTTCTGTTTTCCAAATATGCCAAGCGAAATAGCAAAAAACTATCAGAGGCTTTTGGCAGCATCCAATCCTTTGTCAACGAATCGCTGAGCGGACTGATGGTCATACGCACATTTACGCTGGAGAATCAGTTCATCCGTCAATTCCATGAGCGGACAGGACATCTTCTTCACTTGCAAATCAAGAATATCAAGTTGAGATCCGGCGTCAGTTCTGGCATGAGTCTCGCACACTACGTGGCCTATTTGTTAAGTTTCACGCTCGGCGCGTTTTATGTCGCGCATGGTGCAATGACGGTGGGCGGACTTTTGGCCTTTATGACGCTCATGCAAAACGTGATTGGCCCGATGATGTCGACACCGCGCGAATTTGGTTCCTTTCAAACCGCAATGGCGGCGGTTGAACGGATTTGGGGCATTATGGACGAAGAAATGGAGGATCATCCACCACAACCTATGTTAGCGTTTCCATCTGTGCCGCAGCGGACGGTGATAGATTTTCACCAAGTATCCTATACATACGCCAATGGCAGCCGCGCTTTGGAGCAGGTTTCTTTCTCCGTCCCCATGGGCAGCACGGTTGCGCTTGTCGGCCCGAGCGGCGCGGGCAAGAGTACGCTGTTTAAGTTGTTATTGGGTTTATATGAGCCAACTTCCGGTGTCATCACCTTGAATGGTCAATCCATTCAAGCGCGATATGCACAAGTGCTGCGCCAACAGATTGCCTATGTGCCGCAAGAGACATTTTTGTTCAGTGGCACCATACGGGACAATATTCGCCAAGGGGCATTTGCTGCAACCGATGAGGAGATTGTCCAGGCGGCGATAGATGCGAACGCGCATGATTTTATCGCATCTCTTCCCCATGGCTATGATACTGAGGTGGGGGAACGGGCCATGCGCTTGTCAGGAGGGCAACGGCAACGCATCGCGATCGCACGGGCATTGTTGAAGGATGCGCCCATTCTTCTGTTAGATGAAGCGACTTCTGCCTTGGATACCCAATCTGAGCAGGTCATTCAAGAAGCGCTGCATCGGCTGATGAAAGGGCGAACCACTTTGTCCATTGCACATCGGCTTTCCACGGTTATACACGCGGACTATGTGTATGTACTGGATAAGGGACATGTAGTTGAGCAGGGAACGCACGAATCTCTGTTCAAAAATGGGCAGTTGTATGCAGAGCTTTATCGCGCACAGTTTCAAGGTGCTAGGCATGCGTTTCCGGCGCCCGCATTCCATCGCTAGTCGAAAGATGAGGAATTGAAAAATATTTTGTTCTTTTTTAAGAACAATTATTGACTCGGTAGAGAACGTAGGTTATATTATAGCTAATCTTCCATATCAGGGGTGAAGGGGTAACATGAAAAAGAGATATGAATCACCAAAAGTATTAGTGCACCAACCATTGACGTTTGAAACACAAGCAAGTGGTGACCCGCCGTCGAGTACTAACTCGAGCAATTGCCATTGGGGTAGTACCAGCACGAGTACAAGTACGAGCACCAGCACGAGTACTAGTACGAGTACTAGTACGAATAAAGGTCATTGGTGGTAATAGGTCACCGGAATTCTGTGAAATGAATGTACACGCTACCAGAGAGCTGTTATTAAACGGCTCTCTGGTAGTTTTTTAAGACCATGTACAACGGATAAAAAATCATTGTAGTTTCCATATTTCAGGGGGATGGACATGCCGGGGAAACAGGTTGTCATGTTTGATAAAGGTCCAGTATTGGGTCAGCAGATTGAAAAGGACTGGGCAAAAGAAGCGTTCTCATCACTTGAGGATGAACTGGTTCTTGTCAGAGGGATTGAACTCAATGTCTCGGAACAACTTCGGCCGGACTTGGTTCTTTTGGTGTCAGATTCGCCAGATAAATCGTTTGAAGAATCCATATTAGAGCGTTGTAGAGCACTGGATATTAAAGTTTTGCCCGTGCTTGGAAGAGCGTCTACTGTGGTTGTTGGACCACTTGAAATACCAGGTCAACCTGGGTGCGCGACATGTCTTCAATTGCGATGGAAGCATTCTAGGCGTCGTTCCCTGCATGATTCGGCATTAGAAACGCAATTCGGTGCCTTAGCCTTAGATGGAATTCGAATACCGCTCACGTGTGAACCATCCAAGTTATCAGCTTTGTCTACCATCATTATCACCGAAGTTGCATCTTTTCTGTCCACAACATGCACTCGCCTACAAGGTACGGTGGCTATTCACAACCGAAACGCGGAAATTCAGTGGGTTCCGTTACTACCAAGTCATGATTGCCCAAGATGTGGTCTGTCCGCTATGGACAGTGCGAAGTTGGGGCAACTCTCTTTTCAATCCCACCAGATTGTGGACATCGATGAACTTCGCGTACGTGATGTAGAATTATCTCGCCTTGAGAATTTGTTTGTGAATGAGGATGTTGGGTACATATCGAACGTGCAAGAATTTTGGAGTGAAGATGGTTACGTTCGTGTCAATGCGGGCGTGAGCACGAGGGCAGCTGGACATTTCGGATATGGTTCAGGGTTCTCCATCGAAGATGCGAAAAAAAAAGCAGTTCTCGAAGTGATTGAGCGTGTGTGTTCGACGACAGCGACGGATCGAAATCCAGTCGTGTTCGATTCATACTTGAATTTACAGAACATGGCTATTGATCCATGGAGGTTTGGTTTACATACAGATTTCGCCTATGAGACGCAAATGTCTGGTTTAAAAGTCTATCATGCAGATACAAAGTATTTTTGGGTTTGGGCATATTCGACCATGTTTAACAAACCGGTGCTAATCCCGCAACAAGTGGCCTATTATGGCCAATCAAATGACACAGAGCGTTTCGTCGTTGAATCAAGTAACGGTTGTGCTTTGGGAGGCACGCTGGAAGAAGCCATTTTGCACGGCCTTTTTGAAGTGATTGAACGGGATGGGTATCTCAATATGTGGTATGGAAAATTACCTGTACCAGAACTGAGGATCGATCAACATTGTCCTGATAAAGTGCTTAAAACGGTATCTATGCTTGAGCAAAAAGGGTATCGAGTGCGCTTATTCAACATTTCACATGACCTACATATTCCTGCAGTTGTCGCGACAGCTGAGTTATTGGATAAAAACGTGTTTCCACGAGTGACTGCAAGCAGTTCATGTCACTTAAATCCGTACGAGGCTGCATATGGAGCGCTGCGAGAACTCGCCGTTCAAGTGCTTTATTTGGAAGGCGTTTCAGAGAAAAAAAGAGCCGAGGCACGAGCAATGTTTGAAGACTCGTCCAAAATGCGAGATATTATGGATCATGTATTGCTGGCTGCATTGCCAGAAGCATATTCCCGTTGGCGCTTTTTGTTAGAACGAGAGGACGATGGACAAGTCAAGACGATAGCAGAAACATACCAGGGCGTTTCTGGTCGATACCAGATGGAATCACAAGACATTCGGCTCATTTTAAATGCCGTATTAAATGAACTTCACACACATGGATTTGAAGTGATTGTGATGAATCAAACCAATGTAGAAGCATCCTATGCTGATTTACATGCGCTCAAAGTCCTCATACCGGGCATGATGCCCATCACGTTTGGTCACGGGCTGGAACGATGGCAAGGTTTGCAGCGAATATTCGAGTTGCCGTATCAAATGGGATACGCTGATCATATATTGACTTCCGCAGATTTGAATGCATATCCTCATCCGTTTTCATAAGTGATTGGCGAAGCGTCCATTCGGAAACGAACATGAAGTTCGAATTTTTTGGATAAACAGTGTATATTTTGTGTCAAATTTCACTTCCTAGCATTGCGTTATGCGCTTACAAAAGGTAGATTATACATTGGGATAACTTATATAGAGATATAAAGAGGGATAGGACGCCCAGTTTAACAGCTATGGTCAAGGGATTGCGACTCGTCATGAAGCTTCGCTTGTTTCATGAATTCAGGATTTCGTCAATTTCTTGTATGAATTATTGCGAAATTTCTGTACATCTATCCTCGATGATAGATATCGGAATTCGTCACAGTGAACTTCAGCGTAAAACAGATAGCTGCTGGGTGATTAGAGACTCCTAAAAATTCGTTCAGCAAAGATTGAGATTCAATCGCTGGATGACAGGTCGGGGAATGAAACAAATTTAGGGGGAAGGGTTATGGTAAAATAGCCTCTCGGCATTGAGGTGACGAAAACAGGGACAAAGCGGAATTTCCCGCAAGAATCCACTGGAAAATCCGCAAATAATGGTTGAAACAGCGATGTT